>DASXNK010000120.1 GCA_036495095.1 Candidatus Dormiibacterota bacterium
GGGGGGGGGGGCCACGGGGCCCCCGCCCGACGACTTTGTCGGGGCATACTTCCCGGGCGTGAGCGATCTCCTCCGGCGACCCGCCCTGATCTCCGTCCTGCTCGGCGCGGGAGCCGCGCTCGCGGCCTGCGGCGGTGACGCGTCGGTCAGCACCCCTCCGCCCAGCACCCCCCCGCCCTCGGTCGCCCCCGGCGCCCTGCAGCCGGGCTCGCGCCTGAACGGCGATACATTCACCGCCGCGATCCCGGTGGACTGGTCGGTCAAGCCGACCGCGACCCCCAGCTCGGGCGGTCCCCAGTCGGCGACGGTGCGGCAGACCGAGGTCGACTCGCCGCCGCGCGACGCCGCGATCATCATCCTCGAGTACCCCAACTCGATCTTCCCCGCGGCGACCCTCCAGGAGAGCCTCGACGACTTCGTCGCACGGGTTGTCACCCTGCCCACCGGGTCGGCGAGCCCCCAGGCGGTGCAGCCGAAGACCCACATCAAGGTCGCCGGGGAGGACGGGGTGGTGCTCGCCTTCCAGGACGTCTACAAGGGGACGCCTGGCTACACCAAGGTGGCCGTGTTCCGCCACGCCCAGGTGGTGTACGTGCTCACCCTGGGGACGAAGCCGACGCTCGCGCCCTCGTACGGGCCGGCGCTCGACACCGTGCTCAGCACCTGGGCCTGGAAGTAGGACCGGCGGCGCCCGGCTCCGGTGGTGGAGCCAGGGGGGCTCGAACCCCCGACCTCTTGCATGCCATGCAAGCGCTCTCCCAGCTGAGCTATGGCCCCGCCCCGGATGATACCGACGCCGGCGGCGCCCGCGTCACCCCCCGTGATGCGCGGCGGGCGCCGGGGCCGCCCCGCCCCCCGGACGGCGGGGCGGATGCAGTGGACGGAGCCTTTGGCGCTCCGCAACACACTGTTTGCAAACGCCTCGACCGATGGGAGACAATCGCCGTGGCCGCCTGCGTCCAATGCGCGCGCGCTGACGCGACCAGAGACCATCTTCCCGCGCGCTCCATGAGGGGCTTGTACGCACATGGCTCGCACGCGTTCGACCACGGCCACGCCTCGCACCCCGCGGACCACCACCACCCGCAGTCGGCGTGACGCCACCCAGGGCTCGGTGCTGGTCCAGACCGCCGAGCGGATGGTCGGCCAGATCGAGACGCTGGTGGCGGAGATCGAGGCGCTTCGCGCCGACAACGAGGGGCTGCGCGCCGAGCTGCGCGACGCCGTGTCCATGCTCGAGCGCGCCAGCAGGGCGCTCGGCGACGCCGGCACCGCGGGGCGGCGGGGTGGCCGGCGCCGCGCCGGAGCCGCCGAGCCCGAGCCGGCGCGGCGCGGGGTGCGTCGCGCCGGGGTGCGCGCGGCGGCGCCGCGGGTGCGCAGGACCCGCGGCCGTGCCACCCCCGAGGGGGTGACGCCCCAGGTGGTCCACGCGGTGATCGCCAAGATCGGCGGCGAGGCCACCGCGGCCGAGATCGCCGCCGAGATCACCCGCAACGGCGTCCCGGTGTCGGGGCGGGCGGTGCGCTTCCTCGCCGAGCGTGCCGGTGCCCAGACCGTCGTCGGAGAGGACGGCCAGCGCCGCTACCGGGTCTGACCAGGATCCAGGTGTCCCCGCTGCGCTGACCCGCAGAACGGCCGGTGGTTGCACCGCGCCTGAGCTGTCGCTAGTATACAAACTCGTATGTTCGCTACAGCAGGACCACGACGATGGGGGGTGGCGGCGGCGGTGGCCGGGCTGGCCGCCCTGCTCGCCGTCGCCGCGGTGCTCCTCCGCGCCGGAGGTGGCTCGGGGGCGGTGCCGGTGGCGGCGCCGGCAGCCCTCGGCGAGCCGCTCGACGTCCCCGCCGCGGCCGCGGCGCTGGTGCACGTCAGCGGCGCCGTCACCCACCCCGGGCTCTACCGGCTCAGCGGCGGAGCCCGGGTGGCCGACGCGGTCGCAGCCGCCGGGGGGATCACCGCCGACGCCGATCCGGGGCGGCTCCCCGACCTCGCCGCACCGGTGCACGACGGCCGCCAGGTGAACGTCCCCTTCCGCCGCACCGCCGGGTCCGCCGCCGGGGCGCGGCTCGACCTCAACACCGCGTCGGTCGACGAGCTGCGCGACCTGCCGGCGATGCCCGCCGGCCTCGCCGCGGCGATCGTCGAGTCCCGCGCCCGGTGGGGGCCGTTCGCCGCGGTCTCCGAGCTGCGCACCCGGCTCGGGGTCGACGCCGCCACCGTCGCCGCGCTCCGCCCCCACCTGCTGGTGCGGCGGTGAGCCCCGCGGTGGGGGAGGGCGCGCTCCCCGCGGTGCTCGTCGCCGGCGCCCTCGCCACCGGGGTGTCGCTCGCCGCGGTCGGCGCCCTGCCCGCCGTCGTGCCACCGGCGACCGCGCTCGCCGGCGGCGGCGCCGGGGTGACCGCGGCGCTGACCACGCGGCGGCCGCGGGCGTGGGCGCTGGCCGCCGTCGCCCTCCTCGCCGCGGCGGCGGGAATGGTCCGTGGCACCGAGGCGCCGGCTGCGACCCGCCTGCCCATCGCCGCGGGCGCGGTGGTGCTGGTGGGGACGGTCCGGGATGCGCCGGTGGGCCACCGCGCCGAGGCGCTCGTCACCGTCGACGCCGAGCGGCTGGCCGGCGCCGGTGGCGAGGGGCGGGTCGGCGGCGGGGTGCTCGCCGCCCTGCCCGGCCACCCGGATCTCGCCGCCGGCGACCGGGTCCGCCTCGAGGCCGCGGCGCTGCGGCTCCCCGGTGAGCGTTCCGGGCCCACCTCGGCGGCCGCGCTGCAGCGCGACGGGGTGGCCGCGGTGGCGGTCTCCCCCCGCCTGGTCCGCCTCGCCCACGGCCGGCCCGGCCCGGCCCGCGCGCTCGCCGCGCTGCGCGGCCGCATCGCCGCCACCGTCGGCGCGGCGCTGCCCCCGGTGACCGCCACCCTGCTCCTGGAGATCGCCTTCGGCATCCACGGCACCCTCCCCCCGGACACCGCCGCCGCGCTCCGCGACGCCGGCCTCGTCCATCTGGTCGCGACCTCCGGGTTGAAGGTCGCGATCGTGATCGGCCTGCTCACCCGGCTGGCCGCCGGGCTCTCCCTCGGGCCACGGCGCCGGCTGCTCCTGATCGGGCCGGCGGTCGCCCTCTACGTCGCCATCGCCGGGGGCGGGGCGGCGGCGCTGCGCAGCGCCCTGATGGCGGGCGCCGCACTCCTGGTCCACGGCACCGGCCGGCGGCTCCAGCCGCTGGCGCTGCTCGCCGCCACCGCGGCGCTGCTGCTCGCCGCCGATCCCGGGCTCTGTGCCGACCCCGGCTTCCAGCTCTCGTTCCTCGGCACCCTCGGCATCCTGCTGTTGGCCGGGCCGCTGACCGCGCGGCTGCCGGGGCCGCGCTGGCTGGCCGAGCCCTTCGCGGTCACCGTCGCCGCCCAGGCGGCCACCGTCCCGGTGATGGCCTCCACCTTCGGGGTGCTCGCGCTCGCCGCCCCCCTCGCCAACGCGCTGGTGATCCCCGCGGTCCCGCTCCTCGTCGTCCTCGGCTGGGCGGGCGCGGCGGTGGCGACGGCAGTGCCGGCGCTGGGCTGGGCGCCGCTCGCCGCCGCCGGCCTGCTGATCAGCGGCATCGGCCTGGTCGCGCGCGCCGTCGCGGCGATGCCCGGCTCGGCGCTCCACCTCGGCGCCTGGCCCCGGGCCTGGACCTGGGCGCTGCTCGCCGGCCTCGGCGCCGGCGGTCTGGGGCTGGTGGCGGCGCTCCGGCTGCGCCTGCCCGCGACGATCACATCTCCGAGCCGCACCCAGGCCCGGCTGGCCGCCGCCGCCGCCGCGGTGGTGGTGGCGGCGGCCACCCTGCTGCTGCTCTCCGGCCCCGACGGTCGCCTGCACCTCGTGGTGCTCGACACCGGCGGGTCGGAGGCCACGCTGGTGCGCGCCGGCGACGGCGCCACCGCCCTGGTCGACGGCGGCTCCGACCCGACCCGGCTGCTCGGCGCCCTCGGGCACGCCCTGCCGCCGCTCACCCGCAGCCTCGACCTGGTGGTGCTCAGCGGCGGCGACCGCACCACCGTTGCCGGGCTCGCCGGCCTCCCCGGAGGCTACCGCGCCGGTGCGGTGGTGGTGCCCGCGGCGCCGCTGGGCCGGGGCGCCGAGCAGGCGGTCGACGGGCTGCGCGCCGGCGGCGCCACCGTGGTGCGGATGCCCGCCGGCCGGCCGTGGAGCTGGCACGGCACGGTGTGGCGGCTGCTCGTCCCCACACCTCCGGACCGGGGCCCGGTCACCGGCGCCGTGCAGGTGGCCGGCGGCGGCGGCGTCGCGCTCGTCCTCGGGGCGCTGCCGCCGCCCGGGCAGGACGAGCTCGCCGCGGTCGCGGGCGGCTCGCTCGCCGCCGAGCTGCTGGTCGCCCCGGCGCGCGGCGCGGTCGCACCGGCTCTGCTCGCCGCCGCCCATCCCCGGCTGCTCGCCGTCCCCAGCGCACGGGCGCCACGGCTCCCCTCGGCGCCGGGGGCGGGGGTGCGCTCCACCGCGATCGACGGCAGCCTCGAGTACGTGGGCGGCCCCGGCGGCCTGGAGCCGTCGTGACCACGGACGGCCGCGGAGACCACCTTTAATGCGAGGGATGGCGCTGGCTGCCGACCAACTCCTCGACGGGCTTCGCCTCCACTTCGGGCACGACCACTTCCGGGCCGGCCAGCGCGAGGTGGTCGAGGCCGTGCGCGACGGTCGCGACGCCATGGTGGTGATGCCCACCGGCGGCGGCAAGTCGCTCTGCTACCAGCTGCCCGCGGTGCTCTCCGAGGCGCCGACGGTGGTGGTCTCACCGCTGATCGCGCTGATGAAGGACCAGATCGACGCCCTGCTGCAGCTCGGCGTCGAGGCGGCGGCGCTGCACTCCAACCTCGACGCCGCCGAGCAGCGGCGGATCGAGCGCGCCTACCGCGGGGGCACCCTGCGGCTGCTCTATGTCGCCCCCGAGCGGCTGGTGCGCGCCGACCTGCGCGCCATGCTCGCCGAGCGCCGGCCCGCCCGGATCGTCGTCGACGAGGCCCACTGCATCTCCGAGTGGGGCCACGACTTCCGCCCCGACTACCTGCGCATCGGCGAGGTCGCCGCCGCCCTCGCCCCGATCCAGCTGGTCGCCTGCACCGCCACCGCCACCGCCGAGGTGCGCTCCGACGTCGCCCAGCGGCTGGGGCTGCGCGAGCCGTTCGAGGCGGTCCACGGCTTCGCCCGGCCCAACCTCCACCTCGCCGCCGAGCGGGTGCGCGACGAGAAGGCCAAGCTCGAGCGCATCGAGCAGCTGGTCGACCCCGGCGACGGCCACACCATCGTCTATGCCGGCACTCGGGCCCGGGCGGCGATCCTCGCGACCCGGCTCCAGGCCCGTCACCCCACGATGCTCTACCACGCCGAGCTCAGCGCCGAGGAGCGCACCCTCGCCCAGGAGCGCTTCGCCACCGGCGCGGTGCGGGTCGCGGTCACCACCAGCGCCTTCGGCATGGGAGTGGACATCGCCACCGTCCGCCAGGTCATCCACGCCGGCCTGCCCCTGTCGCTCGAGGAGTACTACCAGCAGGCGGGCCGGGCGGGGCGGGACGGGCTGCCGGCCAGCTGCGTGGTCGTCCACGCCTCCGCCGACCGCCGGCTCCCCGAGTTCTTCATCGAGACCGCCCACCCCGACGCGGCCACCGTGGGCGCGGTCCACCGCTCGCTGCTGGAGGAGGGATACGACCCCGGCGCCTGGCGGCGGGTGATCTCGCGCGATCCCCTGGTGCGGGCGCTGCCCGACCGCGCCGGCGACGCCGTCCGCGAGCTGCTCCGGGACGCCGGGGTCATCCAGGGAGGGGTGGCGCTGCCGGAGGCGGCCCAGAGGCTGCGCGACGTCAACGCTCGGGTGGCCAGGCACCGCCGGGCGGCGGAGGCGCGCTTCCAGCGGTTCATGGACTACCTCGCGGGGCGCCAGTGCCGTCACCTCGACGTGGTCAGGTACTTCGGGGAGGAGGCGGCCGCGGTGGAGTGCGGCGACCGCTGCGACGTCTGCACCGGCGCCGGCGCCGCCGTCACCGGGCCGCTCCTCGACGCCACCCCTGTCCGCCAGGCGCTGAGCGCCGCCGCCCGCCTTCGCGGGCGGGTGGGCCTGGTGAAGCTCGCCCGGGTGCTGGTCGGCTCGCAGAGCCGCGACCTCGCCGGCGCCTCCTCGATCCCCACCTTCGGGGCGCTGCGCGGCTGGCGCGAGGCGGACGTGGCCGAGCTGCTGCGGCGGCTCGCCGACGCCGGGGCGCTCCGGGTCGCCGGCGTCCCCTACCCGACCGTCGACATCACCCCGCAGGGGGTCGAGGCGATGCGCGGTGACCGCGTGCTGGAGATCGCCGATCCCCGGCCGGGCCGCCGCCCCGCCGCAACCAGCGGCCGGTCCGGCGCCGACACCGAGGAGCTCGACCCCGGCGCCCAGGCGGTCTTCGAACGGCTGCGCCGCTGGCGCTCCGAGGTGTCCCGCGAGCGCGACCTGCCCGCCTACATCATCTTCCCGAACAGCACCCTGGCCGAGATCGCCCGGCGCCGCCCCTCGACCCCCGACGAGCTGCGGGAGGTGCCCGGGGTGGGCGAGAAGAAGCTCGCGCTGTATGCCGGCGAGGTGCTCGGAGTGGTCGCCTCGCTGGCGGAGGCACCCTGATGGCCGCCCCCGCCGAGCTGCTGCTGGTCCACGGCGAGGAGCGCTTTCTCGTCGACCGCGAGGCACGCGCCTGGCTGGCCGCCGCCCGCGCCGCCAGCGCCAGCGACTTCAGCGTCGAGGTGATCGACGCCCCGTCGCGCCTCGACGGGCTGCGCCGGAGCCTCATCGAGGTGCCCTTCCTCGATGCCCGCCGCCACCTCCTGGTCCGCGACCCTCCCCAGCTCTCGGAGCGGCCGCGGCGCGGGGCCGACAGCGCCGAGGTGCTGGCCGGCGCCCTCGAGACCCGGGCGCCGACCACCTCGGTCTGCCTGGTCGCGCACACCAAGGTCAGTGCCGCCAACCCGGTGCTCAAGATGGTGCAGCGGCTGCGCGGGCGGATCTCCGAGCATCCGCAGCCGCGCGGCCGCGAGCTGCGCGCCTGGGTCGAGCGCCGGGTGGCGGAGCGGCGGCTGCGCCTGCCCCGCGGGGCCGTCGACCACCTCCTGCTGGTGGTCGGCGCCGACCTCGGGCGGGTGGAGAACGAGCTCGACAAGCTCGCCGCCCACTCCGGCGACGGGGCCGTCCCCACCCTCGACCAGGTCCGCACCCTCGCCGGCGGGCTCGAGCAGCTCGCCGCCTGGGACATCGTCGACCGGCTGCTGACCCCGCCTCACGTCCGCGGGGCCGCCGCCCTCGACGCGATGATCGACGACGGGGTCGCACCCCTGTACCTGCTGTCGGTGGTCGCGGGCCAGCTCCGCGAGGTGCTGGCGGCGGCGGAGGTGCTCTCCGGGGGTGGGGGCGCCGCGGCGGTGGCGGGCCGGCTGGGGCTGCCCCCCTGGCGGGCCGAGCGGCTGGCGCGGTGGGCGGGCCGGGTGAGCCCGGACCTGCTCGTCGACTGGCTCCGCGAGCTGCAGCGCCTCGACGCGGGGGTCAAGGCGGGCGAGCTCGACGACGCCTCGGGGCTGCGCAGCTTCGCCCTGCGCGCCTGCGGAGAGCTCGTCGCGGGTGGGCGGCGGCGGTGACCCTCACCTCGGGGTCACCACCGGGCCGGGCGGCGGTCGCTCAGGACTTGGTGGTCTTGCTCCCAGCCGCGGCGCGGGTGCCGGAGCGTGCCGGCGCCTTGGCGGCGGCGGCCTTGCTCGCGGCGGCCTTGCTCGCGGCCGGCTTGGCCGCGGACTTGCCCCGGGCGCGCGCCCTGCCCTTCTCCCCGCCGATCGCGGTGGCGCGGGCGGCGGCCTCGTCGCCGGACGCGGCGGCGGTGGTCAGCTTGTGGGCCATGGCCATCAGCCGCGACTTGCGGCGGTCGGCGTTGTTGCGATGGAGGATGCCCTTCTCCGCGGCGCGGTCGAGAGCCCGGACCGCGGCCAGCACCTGCTCCTGGGTCTCCGGCGCGGGGACGGTGCCGAGCAGGGCGCGGCGCGCCTTGGTGATGCTGGTCCGGACCGCCGAGCGGACCGCCCGGTTGCGGACGTGCTTGCGCTCATTGGAACGGATCCGCTTGCGCGCGGAGGCGGAATTGGCCACGGGACTCCTCAATGGTCAGGGCGCGCGTCGGCAGGTGCGCGACCGGCCGCGGGAGTATAGCAGGGGTCTCGCGACGAGTCCCCGCGGCGACGCCCGCGGGCCCGCTCCCGCTACCGTCGCGGACGTGATCGTCGTGCCCGCGGCCGCCAAGGTCAACCTCGCCCTGGAGGTCACCGGCCGCCGCGCCGACGGCTACCACGACGTCGCCACCGTGATCGTCGCCCTCGACTGGCACGACCTGGTCGGGCTGCGCCTGCGCCCGGGCTCGGGCGAGGTGTGGCTGCGGCTCGGCGGGCCGGCGGCGGAGGGGGTGCCCGAGGGGCCGGAGAACCTCGCGGTGCGCGCCGCCCTGGCGCTGGTGGAGCTGGCCGGCGGCGGGCTCGACGCCGACCTCTGGCTGGAGAAGCGGCTGCCGATCGCCGCCGGGATGGGGGGCGGCTCCGCGGACGCCGCCGCGGTGCTCCGTGCCGGCGCGACCCTGCTCCGCCGCCGGGGGCTGCCCCTGCCCGCCGGCGAGGTCGGCGCCGCCGCCGCCGCGCTCGGCAGCGACGTCCCCGCCGCGCTCGCCGGCGGGGCGGTGCTCGCCACCGGGCGGGGCGAGCGGCTGCGGCGGCTGCCATCCCCGGCGCTCCACCTCGCCGTCGCCGTCGCCGGCGCGTCGGCGACGGCGGCCGCCTACGCCGCGCTCGACGAGGCCGAGCGCCGCGGCGACGGCCGTGCCGCCCGGGTCGCCGAGCGCCTGGCCGCGGGGCTGCCTCCCGCCGGCGGCGACTGCGGCAGCGCTCTCGAGCCCGCCGCCCGCCGGGCCAGCCCGCGGCTGGGCGAGCGGCTCGCCGAGCTGCGCGCCCGGGTCGCGGGCGACTGGCACCTCACCGGCACCGGGGGCGCCGCCTTCGCCCTCGCCGGCTCCGCCGCCGCCGCCGGCGCGCTCGCCGCCGCGGCCACCGTCGCCGGGTTCCCCGCGCGCCCCTGCCGCACCGTGGCGGCGCACCCCGGCATCGACGCGAGATGAGGCCCGACCCCCGGCTCGGCGCCGCCGTGCTCGCCGGCAAGCTCGCCGCCACCGCGAGCCGCGGGCTGGGCCGGGGCGGGGGCACGACGATCCCCGGTGACGTCGCCCTCGCCATCGACCCCGAGGTGCTCGCCAAGCTCGGCGCCACCCTTCCCCGGGGCAGCGTGCTGGTCACCGGCACCAACGGCAAGACCACCACCACCGGGCTGATCGCCGCGGTGCTCGAGGCCGCCGGCGAGCGGGTGCTCACCAACGCGAGCGGCGCCAACCTCGTCTTCGGCCTGGTGGCGGCCGCGGTGGCCCAGGCCCGTCCGCTCGGCGGCGCCCGCACCGACCGCGCCGTCTTCGAGGTCGACGAGCTCTCCCTGGAGCGCGCCGTGATCGCGCTGCGGCCCCGGCTGGTGGTGGTGCTCAACCTGCTCCGCGACCAGCTCGACCGCTCCGGCGAGCTGGCCACCACCGCGCGCCGCATCGGTGAGGGGCTGCGCCGCCTGCCGCCGGACGCGCAGATCGTCGCCAACGCCGACGACCCCCTGGTGGTGGCGCAGTGCGAGGGGCTGCCCGGGGTGGTCTACATCGGGATCGACGCCGACGAGCAGCTCCTCGACGGCGTCCCCCACGCCGCCGACGCCCGCACCTGCCCGCGCTGCGCCGCCCCGCTGCACTTCGACCGGGTGGTTCTGGCCCACTGCGGCAGCTACCGCTGCACCCGCTGCGACTTCGCCCGGCCGCGCCCGGCGGTCGCGGTGCGGCGGATCGCCGCCACCGGGCTCGACAGCCAGCGGCTCGAGCTCGACGACGGCACCGAGCTGGGCGCCGCGGTGGGCGGCGTCTACAACGCCTACAACCTCGTCGCCGCTCACGCCGCGGCGATCAGCCTCGGGGTGAGCCCCGCCACCGTGGCCGCCGCGGTCGCGGGCTTCCGCCCCCGCTTCGGGCGGATGGAGCGGCTGCAGCTGCACGGCCGCGAGCTGCGCATCCTCCTCGCCAAGAACCCCGCCGGGCTCGACGTGGTGCTGCGCACCGCCGACGAGCTCGGCCACGCGCGCACCTACCTGATCGCGATCAACGACCTGGTCGCCGACGGCCGCGACGTCTCCTGGCTCTGGGACGTCGACTTCGAGCGGCTCGCCCGCTCGCCGCTGCGGCCGCACGTGATCGCCTCGGGGCGGCGCGCCCACGACCTGGCGGTGCGCCTGAAGTACGCCGGCCTGGCCGCGGAGCAGGTGACGGTCGAGCCCGACCCCGCGGCGGCGCTGCGCCTGGCCGCGGGCCGCGCCGAGCCCGGCGACGAGGTGATGGTGGTGCCCACGTACACCGCGATGCTCGAGCTCCGCGCCGTCGCCCAGCGCGCCGGCGCGGTCGGCGCCTTCTGGGAGGAGGCGAGGTGAGCCGCCGGCTGCGTCTCGGCCACCTGTACCCCCACGCGATGACCATCTACGGCGACATCGGGAACATCTGCAGCCTCCGGCGCCGCGCCGAGTGGCGGGGGATCGAGGTCGAGGTGGTGCCCATCGAGGGCGGCCCCGCCGACCTCGAGTCCTGCGACCTCCTCTTCATGGGGGGCGGGCAGGACCGCGACCAGAGCGGCATCTTCGCCGACTTCGCCGAGCACAAGCGGGGCTCGCTGGAGCGGGCGGTCGCCTCCGGGGTGGCGGTGCTCGCGGTCTGCGGCGGCTACCAGCTGCTCGGCCACGACTATGTCGACGCCGAGGGCCGGGTGCTCGAGGGCCTGGGCCTGCTCGACCTGCGCAGCCGCGCCGGCGACGACCGCTGGATCGGCAACGTGCTGGTCGACGCCGAGCCCTCGATGGGGCTGGCCCAGGCCACCCTGGTGGGCTTCGAGAACCACGGTGGCCGGACCCTCCTCGGCCCCGGGCTGCGGCCCCTCGGCCGGGTGGTCGTCGGCGGCGGCAACAACGGCGAGGACGGCGGCGAGGGCGTGGTCGCCGGCCGGCTGGTGGGGACCTACCTCCACGGCTCGCTGCTCCCCAAGAACCCGGCGCTCGCCGACTGGCTGCTGGCCGCCGCCCTCGCCCACCGCGAGGGCCGCGACACCCCCGCCGAGCTCGCCCCGCTCGACGACGTGCTCGAGGCCGCCGCCCACGCCCGCGCCACCGAGATCGCCCTCGCCGAGCGGGGGAGGGGACCGGTGGCGCGACCCCGTGCCGCCCGGCGCCCCTGAGTCGCGTCTCCGGGCCGGTACAATCGCGTCCGATGTCGCAGGCTGAGGTCACCCTGTCGCCGCCCACTCCCGAGGAGTGCGACCACCCCGCCCCCGTGGTGGGGGTGATGGCTCACGAGTTCGCCCCCTACCAGGGCGCCAAGGGCCCCGAGGGGCCGCGCCGCACCACCATGTACTACGGCCCGGTGGTCGGCGGGCTGCCGATCACGGCGTGGCACTGCGAGCGCTGCGGGCTGCTCCGCCTCGAGTATCCGGACGGCCGCCGCGAGGAGCGGCGCCTCTACCCCGGGC
>DASXNK010000121.1 GCA_036495095.1 Candidatus Dormiibacterota bacterium
CAGCGCCGCCCCTCGGCCCCGGTGGAGAGCTTCCGCCGCCCCTTCTCGGCGCGGAGCGCGGGCGCCGCCGCCCGGGCGACGGTGACCTCCTTCTCCCAGATCGACGGCTGGCTGCTCGCGCTCATCTCGGGGCTCTGCGCCTTCGGCCTGGTGATGGTCTACAGCGCCTCGGAGGCGCTCGGCTATGCGTGGTTCGGGAACCCCGGGTACTTCTTCCAGCGCCAGTTCGTCTGGCTCTCCGCCGGGGTGACGCTGATGCTGGCGGCCGCTCGGATCGACTACCACCGCTGGGCGCGGTGGTCGCGGCCGCTGGGGGTGATGGTGGTGGTGCTGCTGGTGCTGGTGCTGGTGCCGCACATCGGGTCCGAGCGGCTGGGCGCGCGGCGCTGGTTCACCCTCGGCCCGCTCTCGGTCCAGCCCTCGGCGGTGGCCACGATGGTCGCGATCGTCTGGTTCGGGCGCTGGCTCACCGAGCGCGGGGCGGCGGTGCGGATGACCCGGACCGCCCGCCAGTACGCGGTGCTGCTCACCGCCCTGCTGCTGATGGTGGTGATGGAGCGCGACCTCGGCAGCGCGGTGGTGCTCGCCGCCATCGGCGTCGTGCTCGCCGCCCTCGGGGGGATGCGCAAGCGCCACCTCGCCCAGCTGGCCGGCGGCCTGCTGGCGATGGGCTGGCTCGCCATCCACCTCGAGTCCTACCGGGCCAGCCGCCTCCACTCCTTCTGGGACCCCTTCAAGGACCCGCTGAACACCGGCTTCCAGCTGGTCCAGTCGCTCTACGCGCTGGGCAGCGGCGGGCTCGGCGGGGTGGGCCTGGGCAACTCCATCCAGAAGTTCCAGTGGCTGCCCGAGGCCCACACCGACTTCATCTTCGCGATCATCGGCGAGGAGCTGGGGCTGATCGGCTGCCTCTCGGTCGTCGCCGCCTTCTTCCTGCTGGGCTGGCGGGGGGTCCGCGCCTCGATGCGCGCCCCCGACGCCTTCGGAGCCCTGCTCGCCGGCGGTATCGTCGCCTGGATCTGCATCCAGGCCTTCATCAACATCGCCGCGGTCACCAACGTCCTGCCCACGACGGGGATCCCGCTGCCCTTCATCAGCAGTGGGGGCACCTCGTTGCTCATGACCCTGGTGGCCTGCGGCGTGCTCTGCAACATCTCGGCCCAGGGCCGGGCACAGGGGGAATCGCGCCGTGCGCACGTTGATCGCTGGCGGGGGGACGGGGGGACACCTGACCCCCGCGCTGGCCGTCGCCCAGACGCTGCGACGCTCCGACCCCGCCGGTGAGGTGATGCTCGCCGGCCGGCGCGGCGGCCTCGAGGAGCGGATGGTGGCCGCCGCCGGGCTGCCGCTGTTCACCCTGGCGGTGCGCGGGGTCGACAGCTCGCGTCCGCTCAGCGCCGCCCTGGCGCTGGCTCGGCTGCTGCCCGCGGTGATGGCCGCACGCCGCATGCTCCGCGACTTCGCCGCCGACGTGGTGGTGGGCGCCGCCGGCTACGTCTGCGTCCCGGTGGTGCTGGCGGCGCGCAGCCTCCGCATCCCGGTGGTGCTGATGGAGCAGAACGCGGTGCCCGGCCGCGCCGTGCGCCTGCTCGCCGGCAGCGCCCGTGCCGTCGCCGCCTCCTTCGCGGAGACGGCCGAGCGGCTGCCCCGCGCCCGGGTGGTGCACACCGGCAACCCGGTGCGCGAGGAGGTGCGCGCCGCCGCCTCGGCGCCGCTGCGCGAGGCCTGCGAGCACCTCCTGGTGATGGGCGGCTCGCAGGGGGCTCAGCGCATCAACCGGGCCCTCGGCGAGTGCCTCGTGCCATTGCTCCAGGCCCGTCCCCGGCTGCGGGTCACCCACCAGTGCGGCGCTCGCGATGCCGAGTGGGCGGAGCAGCTCGCCGCCTCGCTGGCCTCGCCGCTGCGCCAGCGCTACACGGTGGCGCCCTTCTTCGACGACATCGCCGAGCGCATCCGCGACGCCGATCTGGTGGTGATGCGCGCCGGCGGCTCCTCGCTCGCCGAGGTGAGCGTGCTCGGCCGCCCGATGCTGCTCATCCCCTATCCGTACGCGCGCGCTCACCAGGTCGACAACGCCCTGCCCTACGTGCGCGGCGGCGCGGCACGCCTGCTCAGAGACGAGGAGTGCACCGGCGAGCGGCTGCGCGCCGAGATCGAGGCGATCGCCGGCGACCCCGAGCGGTGGCGCGAGATGGCGCGGGCGAGCGTCGCCGCGGGCCGTCCCGACGCCGCCCAGCGGGTCGCCGACCTACTCGCGGAGGTGGCCACAACAAGGTGACCGACCAGAGCCGTCACGTGCACTTCCTCGGCATCTGCGGGTACGCGGTGAGCGGCGCGGCGCTGCTCGCCCGCCAGCTCGGCTACGCCGTCACCGGGTCGGACGAGGACGCCTACCCGCCCACCACCGACACCCTCACCGCCGCGGGCATCCCCTGGACCAACACCCACGTGCCCGAGAACCTCGACCGCTGGGGCACCCCCGACCTGGTGGTGGTCGGCAACCAGGTGCGCCCCGGCAACGTGGAGTGGGAGGAGGCGCGCCGCCGCGGCCTGCCCACCACCAGCGAGGCCGAGTTCTACTACGAGCTCACCGCCGACCGGGTCCGGGTGGCGGTCTGCGGCACCCACGGGAAGAGCACCACCTCGTCGCTGCTCGCCCACATGCTCGAGGTGGCGGGGATGTCCCCGGGGTTCCGGCTCGGGGTGACCTCCCGCGACTTCGGGGTGAGCGCACGGCTGGGCACCGGCCGGGTCTTCGTCATCGAGGGCGACGAGTACACCACGGCCCCGTGGGACTCGCGGCCGAAGTTCCTCCACGCCCACCCCGAGCTCGCCTGCGTCACCCGGCTCGAGCTCGACCACCCCGACGTCTACGCCAGCTTCGAGGCCTACAAGGCGCCCTTCCTCCAGCTGGTCGCCACGATGCCGCCCTCGGGACTGGTGGCGCTCTGCGCCGACGACGCCGAGTGCCTCTCGCTCGCCTCCCACGCCGGCTGCGAGGTGACCACCTACGGCGAGGCGGAGGGCGCCGACTGGCGGATCGTGTCGGAGCCGAACATCGCCGACTCCGGCACCCAGCGCTTCACCGTGGTCACCGGCGGCGAGCGGATCGCGGTGGAGCTCAACGCCCCCGGCGCGCACAACCGGCAGAACGCGGTGGCGGCGCTGGTGCTGGCGCTGCGGCTGGGGGCGGCGCTGCCCGCCTGCCTCGACGCCTGCCGCAGCTTCCGCGGCGCTGCCCGGCGCTACGAGGTGGTGGGCCGGCCCGGCGGAGTGGTGGTGGTCGACGACTACGCGCACCATCCCACCGAGGTGGCCGCCACGGTGAGCGCGGCGCGGGACACCGCCGAGGGACGGGTGATCGCCGTCTACGTTCCCCACACCTACTCGCGCACCCTCACCCTGCTCGCCGACTACGCGACCAGCTTCGCCGGCGCCGACGAGGTGATGATCGGGCCGATCGAGCCGGCCCGCGAGCGTCACCTCGCGGGCACGGTGTCGAGCGCCGACGTCGCCGAGGTGGCATGCGCCAGCGCGCCGGCGGTCAGCGTCGCCGGCTCTGACGAGGCGCTGGCGCGGGTGGTGGACAGCGCCCGGTCCGGCGACGTGCTCCTGTGCATGTCGGTGCGCGGCTTCGACGACTTCGCCCGGCGCGCGGTCACCGCCCTCGAGGGCCGCCGTGACTGACGGCGGCTGGCTCGCCTCCTGGCCGGGGGCGCGGCGCGACGAGCCGCTCGCCCGCCACACCCAGTTCGGCATCGGCGGCCCCGCCGACTGGCTGGTCACCGCCGGCGACGCCGCCGGCCTCGCCGAGCTGCTGCGGCGCAGCCACGCCACCGGCGTGCCGGTCTTCCTGCTCGGCGCCGGCAGCAACACCCTGGTGCTCGACGGCGGCATCCGCGGGCTGGTGGTGCGCCTCGGCGACCAGCTGCGGCGCTGGCGCGCGCTCGACCCCACCACCGTCGAGCTCGGCGGTGGCTGCATGATGCCCCGCGCCGCGCTCGACCTCGCCCGCCGCGGGCTCGCCGGGATCGAGTTCGGCATCGGCATCCCCGGCACCTGCGGGGCGAGCGTGCGCGGCAACGCCGGGGCGTTCGGCACCGAGATCAAGGACGTGATCGTCGACTGCGAGGTGCTCGACTCCGCCGGCGAGCGCGGCACCCTCACCGCCGTGGAGTGCGGCTTCGCCTACCGGCGCTCGCGCCTCGTCGACGAGCTCTCCGGCGGGGTGGTGGTGAGCGCCCGCTTCCGGGTGCACGCCGACGACGCCGCCGCGGTGCGCGCCCGCACCGACGCCATCACCGCGCAGCGCAAGGCGGCGCAGCCGTGGGGGACGCGCAGCCTCGGCAGCGTCTTCAAGAACCCCCCGGGCGACCACGCCGGCCGGCTGATCGAGGCCGCCGGGCTCAAGGGACGGCGGGTCGGCGGCGCCGAGATCTCCGTCAAGCACGCCAACTTCATCCTCAACGCCGACCACGCCCGCGCCGCCGACGTCCTCGCCCTCGCCGACCTTGCCCACGACACCGTGCTCGAGCAGTTCGGCGTCGACCTCGAGCGCGAGATCGTCTGCGCCGGCGAGCCCGGCCCCTGCTCGGCCGCGGTGGCGGCGCGATGAGCCCGCGCCGGCTGGCCGTGGTCTGCGGCGGGGCCAGCAGCGAGGCCGCGGTCTCGCGTGACAGCGGCGCCCAGGTGCTCGCCGCGCTGCGCGCCGGCGGCCACGACTGCACGCTGCTGGAGTGCGATGCCGAGCTGCCGGCGCGGCTGCGGGACGGCGGCTACGAGGCGGCGTTCCTCGCGGTGCACGGCCGTTTCGGCGAGGACGGCGCCGTCCAGGGCACCTGCGAGCTGCTCGGCATCCCCCACACCGGGAGCGGGGTGCTCGCGTCGGCACTCTGCTTCGACAAGGCGACGGCGAAGCGGCTGCTCGTCGCCGCCGGCATCGACACCCCGGCATGGCGGCTGGTGCGCCGTGACCTCGACACCGGGGCGACCGCGGTGGCGATGCATGCGGCGGCGGCCGAGCTCGGCATGCCGCTGATCGTGAAGCCCAACCGCGGCGGCTCCACCATCGGGCTCACCGTGGTCCAGGACACAGCTGGCCTGAACTCCGCCTGGTCGGCGGCGGCCGCGCACGAGCACGTGCTCTGCGAGCGGATGGTCAGCGGAACCGAGATCACCATTGGTATCCTGGGCGCCGATCCGCCCGAGGCGCTCCCCACCCTCGAGATCGTCTCCCACCGTCCCCTCTACGACTATGCAGCGAAGTACACCGCGGGTCAGAGCGAGCACATCATCCCGGCGCGTCTCCCCGAGCCGCAGCGGGTGCGCGCCCAGCAGGCCGCGACGGCCGCGCATGCCGCCCTGGGGTGCGAGGGGATGTCCCGTGTCGACCTCATCGTCGACGCCGCCGGGGTGCCCTGGGTGCTGGAGGTGAACACGACCCCCGGGCTCACCGCGCTCTCGCTGCTCCCCGACGCCGCGCGTGCCGCGGGCATCCCCTTCGAGTCGCTCTGCGAGCGCATCCTCGAGGACGCGCTGCAGCGCCACCGGCCCGGCTGTCCCACCGAGGTACGCGGATGAGCCCTGCCGACACCCGCCACCGCGCCCAGGCCCGCGAGACCGCCGCTCGCATCGTCGACGCGCCGCGGGTGCCGCGGCAGTTCAGCCTGGCGCCGGAGTCGGCGCTGCGCGGCTCCGCCCGCCGCCGCCTCCACGCACCCCGGTCACGCGCCGCCCGCCGTCCCGCGCTGATCGGCGGCGGCCGCGGGCGCGGTGCGGTCCTCCTGGTGCTCGCCGAGCTGGCGCTGCTGGTGGCGCTGCTGGTGCTGCCCACGTTCCACGCCGCCGGCATCGACGTGCGCGGCGCCCGGCTCCTCTCCCACCAGGCGGTGCTCGACGCCGCCGGGATCGGTGACACCCAGAGCATCTTCACCATCGACGGCGAGGTCGTCCGCCAGCGGCTGGAGCGGCTGCCCTGGGTGCGCCGCGCCTCGGTGGAGACCGAGCTGCCGGCCACGGTGCGCATCACCATCGTGGAGTGGGAGCCGGTGCTCGAGGTGCGCCGCGGCGGCGGCAGCGTGCTGGTCGCGGGCGGCGGCGCCATCGTCGACCGCCGCTCGGTGCGGGCCACCGCGCTGCCCCCGATCCCGGTGCTGATCGACGAGCGCCCGGCCGCCTCCGGGGACGCGCCGCCGCTCGACGAGGCGCTGGTGCGGCTGCTGCCGGCGATCGCCGACGGCTTCCCCGCCGCCGTCGGCTGCGCCGTCGCCGACTTCCGCTGGCAGAGCGACGGCCGCCTGGTGGTCGACTCCGCGTGCCGTTGGGCGGCGGTGCTGGGGCGGGCCGCGGCCTCCGCGGAGGTGGCGGCGATCCCCGGGCAGATCGCCGCCCTCGCGGCGCTGAAGGGCCGGCTCGACTTCACCAGGCCCGATTTCGGCTACGTCGACCTGGAGGACGCCTCCGCGCCGGCGGTCGGCGGCAGGCCCGGCGAGGCCCGCCTCGCGCCCGCCGCCCCCGCACCCGCGCCCGCGTCCGCGCCGCCACCGGCGAAGCCCGGGGCCGCCGCCACCCCGGCGCCGACGCCGGCGCCGAAGCCGACACCGAAGCCGACACCGACCCCGACCCCGGCGCCGACCCCGAAGCCGACGCCCACGACCTACAGCTTCTCGGTGGGACCGCCCCGCCGCTGAGGGTCAGACCAGGGTGTGGTGGCCGGCGTGGCGCTGCTCCTCGACCAGCGAGCGCCGGGCCCGGAGCACGGCGGCGTGGGCGCGGCGCAGCGGGCGGCGATCCTGGCTGTCGGGCCAGCGGGTGATCTCCTCCTCGAGCTGGCTCTCGACGGTGCGCAGCGCCGCCATCGCCCGGCGGAGGGCGTCGGCCGCCTCCTCCTCCGCCCCCTCGGGCGGGGCGGCGGTGGGCCGGCCGGTCAGCTCCCCCGCCTCTCGGCCGGCGTCGAGATCGTCGACGAAGAGGGCGATCACCTCGCGGGCTCGGTCGAGGCACTCCTCGACCGTCCGCCCCCCGGCCGCCCACCCGGGCAGGTCGGGGATGGTGGCGATGAGGCCGTGGGCCTCGGCGGCGGGCTGGACCACGATGGTGTAGGCGCGCATGGGTGCCTCCTCGACAGCCCCATCCCCCTGGAGAGCCACATGGTGCGCCGATCCGCGCCGGAGTCAAGGACGCGTATCAGGATAGGAAGCTGCGGATCGCCGAGGCGGTGGCGGGGTGGGTCATCACCCCGTAGTGGTTGGCGTCGACCTCGACCACCTGGGCCCCGGGCACGGTGCGCAGGAAGCGGTCGCGGTCGGCTCCGCCGACGACGTGGCCGCCCAGGGAGAGCAGCGGCCGGGTGGCGCGCACCAGCAGCACCGGCATGGCGAGCCTGCCCCACAGCGCGTGGGGATCGCGCCAGCCCCCGTAGGCCATGTCCTCGAGCACCGCCACCGGGTCGGTGCGGGGCCGGACCCCGCTCGCGTCGGTGATGAGCTCATAGCGGAAGGCGCGATCCCAGTACTCGTTCCACGGGCTGACCGCGCCGGTGAGTCGCACCCGCTCCAGGTACTGGTCGGCGGTGCGGCTGGGCCCGGCGAGACGGCGCACCACCCGCAGGATGGCGGTGACCGCGAGCATGTCGGGGAGGCCGAGCCCGTCGACGAGGACGACGCGGCGGATGTCGGCGGGGTCGAGCCCCGCCATCTCCATGGCGACGAAGGCGCCCATCGAGTGCCCGATGACGTCGAACGGGGGCCGGCCCAGCTGAGCGGCGGCGCCGAGCACGTCGCGGGCGTGGCGGCGCCAGCCGTAGGTGCCGGGGGGGCTGACGCTGCTGTGGCCGCGGCCGCGCAGGTCGAGGGCCACCAGCTGCCGCCGCCCCCCGCCGAGGCGCTCGCCGAGGAAGTCGAAGCTGCGCGAGTTGGCGCTGATCCCGGGGATGCCGACGGCGAGCCGGCCCCGCGCGGTGCCGAAGCGGTGGGCGCGCAGCCGCCCCGAGGGCAGCAGCAGGTCGAGCGCCGCCGGCTCCTGGGACTCGCGGTCCGGGCGCTCGACGCTGGTCAGCGGGGGCGCTCCCACGGCCGTGCCGCCTGCAGGGCGGAGAGGATGGCGCGGGTGGCCGGGGAGCGGTTGAGCGTGTAGAAGTGGATGCCGGGGGCGCCGCCGGCGAGCAGCTCGGCGCACTGGAGAGTCGCCCACGCCACCCCCAGCTGCACCACCGCGTCGGCGTCGTCACTGCGTCGCAGCAGCGCCTCGCGCAGCCGCGCCGGCACCCGGGCGCCGAAGAGGCTGCCCTCGAAGCGTGAGAGCTGGCGCACCGAGGTGATCGGCATGATCCCCGGGACGATCGGCACGGTGATGCCCGCGGCCCGGGCCCGGGTGCTGAAGTCGACGTAGGCGGTGTTGTCGAAGAACAGCTGGGTGATGAGGAAGTCCACCCCGCTCTCCACCTTGTGGACGGTATGGCGGAGGTCGTCCTCCAGGCTGGCCGACTCGGTGTGCCCCTCCGGGTAGCAGGCGCCGCCGACGCAGAAGTCGTACTCGCGGCGGATCATCGCGGCCAGCTCGCTGCCGTGGTCCAGACCGCCCTCGACGGAGCGGAAGCCGGTCTCGCCCTTCGGCGGGTCGCCGCGCAGCGCCAGCACGTTGTCGATCCCGGCGTCGCGGAGCGAGCGGAGGGTGGCGTGGAGCTCGCCGGCGGTGGCGCCGGCACAGGTGTAGTGGGCCATCGGCTCGATGCCGGTGGAGGCGCGGATGCGGGTGACCAGCTCCAGGGTGCGGGCCCGGGAGTGGTTGCGGCAGGTGACCGAGACGAACGACGGCTCGAGCTCGCGGAGCTCGCCGATGGTGCGGAAGAGCGTCTCGGTGCCCGCCGTCGTGTCCGGCGGGAAGAACTCGAAGGAGAAGACCGGCCGCCGCGTGGCCAGCATCTCGGTGATGCGCATGGCCCGCTATCCTGCCCGATTCCCGCCCGCCGCAGCCTCGCCGTCCCGCCGTGCTACCTTCCGGCGCCATGCTCGCTGCGTATCTCGCCCGCACCGGCGGGGACGACCCGCTCGCCAATCTCGAGGTCGGTGACCTCCCCACCCCCGAGCCCCGCCCCGGCTGGGCGCTGCTGAAGGTGGAGGCCGCGTCCCTCAACCACCACGACCTGTGGCTGCTCCGGGGCATCTCCGCCAGCCCCATCGAGCCTCCCCAGGTGCTCGGCACCGACGCCGCCGGCACGGTGGCCGCCTACGGCCCCGACCCCCCCGAGGGGGCGCCCGAGGTGGGCTCGCCGGTGCTGCTCCACGCGGTGATCAGCTGCGGCGTCTGCCCCGCGTGCCGCCGCGGCGAGGAGCTCTTCTGCCGCCGGATGGCGCTCTTCAGCGACCGTCCCTACGACGGCACCCTCGCCGAGTACGTCGCGGTGCCGGCCGCCAACCTGGTGCCCCGTCCCCCCGAGATCGACGCCGCCGAGGCCGCCTGCCTGCCCACCGCCTACCTCACCGCCTACCGGATGCTCTTCACCCGCGCCGGGCTGCGCCCGGGGTCGACGGTGCTGATCCAGGGCGCCGGCGGCGGCGTGGCCAGCGCCGCCCTGGCGCTCTGCCGGGCCACCGGCATCACCGCCATCGCCACCTCCCGGGACGAGGCGAAGCGCGCCGCCGCCCTCGAGCAGGGCGCCGTCGCGGCGTTCGCGCCCGACCGCGGCGCCGCCAAGCAGGTGCTCTCCCTGACCGGCGGCGTCGACGCCGTCATCGAGACCGTCGGGGCGGCCACCTGGGACCTGAGCCTGCGCGCGGTGCGCCCCGGCGGCGCGGTGGTGGTGGCCGGCGCCACCTCCGGCGGCGACCCCCCCTCGCAGCTCAACCGGGTCTTCTACCGGCAGATCTCGGTGCTGGGCTCGACGATGGGCACCCGGGCCGAGCTTGAGCGGTTGCTCACCCTGGTCCGCAGCTCGGGGATCCACCCCCGGATCGACCGCACCCACCCCCTCGCCGAGGCGCGCGACGCGCTCCGGCGGATGGCCGCCGGCGAGCAGCAGGGGAAGATCGTCCTGGTCCCGTAGCCCGCTTGACGCGACCCACGCATCCGGAGATCTCGCCTCTTCCCCGTCTCATTTTTCGTTCTTTACACCCGCCGGACCCGGTGCTACCGTTGCCGGGCGTCCGCGGCCCGACAGGGGCCGCAGCCGGCAGGGCTTCATCAGCCAGGTGCAGTGATGAGGCCCTGTTTGCTGTTTGTGGCCCCCGATGTGTGCGGCCCGAGACGCCGGGGTGACTGCGGCGGATGCGAGATGCCCGGTGGATCTGCGGCGGGTGCGAGTTGCCCGGGAGATCTGCGGCGGGGTGGAGATGCCCGGTGATCTGCGGCGGGTGGAGATGCCCGGTTGATCTCACACAGGTCTTTACCGGGGGGAGGCTACGCCTCCCCCCGCTCAGCACAAGACATCGTGCGCTGGCGCGCCCGATGCCGTGTGCTACCCCCCTCCACGCCGGCACTCGCCGGCGACGCGCGCTTCGCGCGCTCTTCGTCTTCGCGCCGGGCGCCGAGGTACCAGGGAGGAACGCTCCGCGTTCCTCACACCTGCGCTGAGCGCCGAACTGTCGCTTGCCACCAGGAAGGCGAGATGCGGCTGCGGGGGTCAAGCAATTCACCCGTCCGGGCGGCTCGGCGGGTCCGTTGTGAGCAACGCGCAGCGTTGCTCGTGGTCCCTCCGCCCCCGGCGCGAAGACGCAAGGCGCGCGAAGACGCGCCCGCCGGCGAGTGCCGGCGTGGAGGGGGGCAGCGCCGGCATCGGGCGCGCCAGCGCACGATGTCTTGCGCTAGACGGGGGGAGGCGTAGCCTCCCCCCGGTAAAGACCCGTGTCAGATCAGCCGGGCAACCCCACCTGTCGCAGGGCGCCCGGGCACCTCCCCCGGCGCCGCCCCACCTATCATGGCCGCCGATGAATCGCATCCACGCACCGGCGCCGTGAAGGCGGCCTGGCCTGGGTCCCACGTCCCCCTGGGGGCGACGTGGGATGGCGAGGGGACCAACTT
>DASXNK010000122.1 GCA_036495095.1 Candidatus Dormiibacterota bacterium
GCGGTGAGCTCGGTGGTGGTCTCCCCGCTCAGCCTGATCGCCCTCACCCTCGTCTACTACGACCTGCGCATCCGCAAGGAGGCCTTCGACATCGAGATGCTCGCCGCCTCGCTGTGACCTGGCGTCCGGCGCGCATCGCCCTCCTCCTCGCCCTGCTCTGGCTCGGGCTGCCCCGGCCGGCGCACGCCGCCACCCCCGACGCGGTCGCCTACGTCAGGCTCGTCGACCGGGCCGCGGCCGACCTGGAGGCGGTGCCCCCCGACCTCCCCGGGGCCCTCGCCGCGCTCGCCGAGGCGCGGCGGCTGGCCCCCTCGCCGGGCACGGCGCTCGGCGCGGTCGGCGCCGACCTCGCCCGCCGGCCGCCCGATCTCGGCGACGCGGTGACCCGGCTCCGGGCGATCGGTGCGGTGCTGACCCTGCCCGAGAACGCCGCCCCCGGCGACGACGCCGCCGCCCGGCAGCGTCTCGACGACGTCTACCGGCGGCCCGCCTTCGCCCGGCTCGACCAGCCCCACACGCCCTCGTTCCTGGCCCAGCTCTTCGACGGGCTGCGCCGGCTCGCCGGCGGCGTCGGCGGCGCGCTCGGTCCGGTGGGGTCGGTGGTCGCCGGCGCCGCGGTGCTGCTGGTGGCCGTGGTGCTGGTGCTCCGCCTGCTCCGGGGGGCCGCCGGCCGGCGGGTGCGCCGGGTGCCCGAGGAGGGCGGCGAGGCGGGCGCGGATCCCGAGGCGGAGTGGTCCGCCGCGCTCGCCGCGGCCGCGGCCGGCGACCACCGCGAGGCGGTGCGCCGCGCCTTCCGCAGCGCCCTGCTCAGCGTCGCGCTGCGGGGACGGCTGCCCGTCGACCCGTCCTGGACCACCCGGGAGCTGCTCGCCCGCGCCGCCGGCGACGCCGACCTGGTGGGCGCGCTCGCCCCCGCCGCCGCCGCCTTCGACCGCGCCTGGTACTCCGGGGACGCCGTGGACGAGGCCGGCTGGCTGGTCGCCCGCGACCGCTGCGCCGCGGTGCGCCGGCTCGCCGGGGCGCGGAGGGTGACGGCGTGACCGGCCGCGCCCGGGGCGTCCTCGGGCCGCTGCTCTGGCTGGCCGGCGCCCTCACCGTCATCGTCGCCGTGGCGCTGATCACGCCCGGCGGCGGCGACGACGCCGATCCCTCGTCGCGGAGCGCGGGGCGCGCCGGCACCCTCGCCCTCTACTCCTGGCTGGGGGACGGCGAGCTCGGGCTCTCGGTGCGCCGGGTCAGCGGCGGGTTCGACCTGACCGCCACCGACGTGCTCGTCGTCGTCCAGCCCACCGCCGGGTTCACCAGCGCCGAGCTCGACACCCTCGACGGCTTCGTGCGCAGCGGCGGCGAGCTCATCGCCGCCGTCGACGACCTCGGCCTCGCCCAGCCGCTGCTCGATCGCCTCCGCGTGGTGCCCGCCCGGGTGGTCGCCGCCGGCGACGCCGTCCCGGTGCAGCCGATCGATCCCGGAGGACGCATCCGCCGGGTTCCCGTCGCCGAGGGCATCGGCTTCGACACCCCTGCGCCCAGCGTCCCCCTGCTCGAGCGCGGCGGGCGGGTGGTGCTGGTCGGCAGCAGCCTCGGCTCGGGGAGGGCATACGTGCTCGGCAGCCCCTTCCCGCTCAGCAACGCCGGCCTGGAGCCGCGGCGGGGCGACGCGTACCGGATGGTGCTCGCCCTGCTCGAGCGCTCCCGGGGCGGTCGGGTCGCGTTCGACGAGGTCCACCACGGCGAGGGCGCCTCCGGCGGGGCGGGGGCGGTGCTCTCCGGGCCGGTGGGGGCGGCGGGGCTGCTCGCCGCCCTGGTGGTGCTCGTCCACCTCGCGGTGAACGGCCGGCGGCTGGGCCGCCCGGTGCCCGCAGGCGACGCCGCCCGGGTGCCGAGCGCCCACGAGTTCGTCACCGCCATGGCCGGGCTCTACGGGCGATCCGGCCGGCTCGGCGGGGTGGCCGAGCGCTACGCCACCGAGCTCAAGGAGCGGGTCGGCGCCGCCGCCGGGATCGAGCCGGCGCTCGACGATGCCGCCTTCGTCGACCGCCTCGAGGGCTACGGCGACGCCCGCGCCGGGGCGGTCGCCGCCGCGCTGGCGCGGGCGCGGAGCCTGGCCATCGCCCGGCCCGGGGACGCGGCGCTGCTCGCGCTGGCCCGTGAGGTCGACGACTGCGAGCGCGGCTGGGCGCCGGTGGCGAGCGCCACAATGCCGCCGTGACCCGTGCCTCCGAGCTCCGCGCCGCCCTGCACGACAGCCTCGGCCGGGTGATCGTGGGACAGACGCAGGTGCTCGACGGGCTGCTGCTCGGCCTGCTCACCGGCGGCCACATCCTGCTCGAGGGGGTGCCCGGCACCGCCAAGACGCTGATGGCCCGGGCCCTCGCCGAGGCCACCGACGCGCGCTTCCGCCGGGTGCAGTTCACCCCCGACCTGCTCCCCTCCGACATCGTCGGCACCAGCGTGTACCGCGCCGACCGCGGCACCTTCGAGTTCCGCGAGGGGCCGATCTTCACCGACACGCTGCTCGCCGACGAGATCAACCGCGCCCCCGCCAAGACCCAGGCGGCGCTGCTCGAGGCGATGGAGGAGCGGCAGGTCACCGCCGACGGCACCCGCATGCCTTTGGGCGACCGCTTCCTGGTGATCGCCACCCAGAACCCGGTGGAGTTCGAGGGCACCTACCCGCTCCCCGAGGCTCAGCTCGACCGCTTCTTCCTCAAGCTCGAGGTGCCCATCCCCGGCGCCGAGGCCGAGGCCGAGCTGCTCCGCCGCGTCGACGCCGGCTTCAGCCCCCTCGACCTCGGCGCCGCCGGCCTCCGCGCCGTGGTGACCGCCGAGGCGCTGGGCGCCGCCCGCGCCGACACCGCCGCGGTTCGTGTCAACGATGTCATCATCTCGTACATCACCCAGCTGTGCGCGGCGACGCGGAGCTCGCCCGATCTGCTGCTGGGCAGCAGCCCCCGCGGCGCCATCGCCCTGCTCCAGGGCGGCAAGGCACTGGCGGCGATCGCGGGCCGCGACTACGTCATCCCCGAGGACGTCAAGGACCTCTGCGTGCCGGTGCTGCGCCACCGCCTGGTGCGCCGTCCCGAGGCCGAGCTCGCCGGGGTCACCGAGGTGGCCGCGGTGGAGCGGTCGGTGGCCAGGGTGCCGGTGCCGCGATGACCGCCAGGGGGGTGGCGCTGCTGCTCGCCCCGCTGCCGCTGCTGGCGGTCTCGGCGGCGGTGGCGCCGCTGCGCTGGGTGGCGCTGGCGCTGCTCGCGGCCGCCGCCGTCGCGATCGCGGTCGACGGCCGGCGGGCACCGTCGCGAGCCCGGCTGCGCGCGGTGCGCGAGCTCGACGAGCCGCTCTCGGTGGGGCGGGCCAACCCGGTCCGGCTGCGCATCGAGGTCGAGGGCGGCGGCCGCCACCGCGCCGCGGTGCGCGACGAGCACCCGCCCGACATGCGCGCCTCGGTCGAGGTGAGCCGGCTCTGGATCCCCGGCGACGCCGGCTACGCGCTCACCCCGCCGGTGCGCGGCCGGCGCGACTTCGGCCGCACCGTGGTGCGGGTCGAGGGGCCCTGGGGGCTGGGGTGGCGCCAGTCGGCGCTGGGCGAGCCCGCGCCGGTGCGGATCGACCCCGACCTCAGCGCGGTGCGCAGCTACGAGGCGCTGGCGCGGCGCGGCCAGCTCGCCGAGATGGGGGTGCGCAGCCTGCGCCGGCCCGGCGAGGGCACCGAGTTCGAGCGGGTGCGCGACGCCGTGCCCGACGATCCGCTGCGCACCATCAACTGGCGGGCGACCGCCCGCAGCGGCCGGCTGATGGCCACCGAGCTGATCCCCGAGCGCGCCCAGCCGGTGATCGTGTGCCTCGACCACGGCCGGCTGATGGGCGTGGGTGCCGGTGAGCTCACCAAGCTCGACCTCGCCATCAACGCCGCCCT
The DNA here is from genome assembly GCA_036495095.1 of Candidatus Dormiibacterota bacterium. NCBI lineage: Bacteria > Bacillati > Candidatus Dormiibacterota > Candidatus Dormiibacterota bacterium. Next base: position 3,917 of record DASXNK010000122.1, read on the forward strand.
GCTGCTGGTGCACGTCGCCCTGCGCACCGGCGACCGCGCCGGCCTGCTCGCCTTCGACGACCGGGTCACGGTGGCGCTGGCCCCGCGCGCCGGCCGCGGCCAGCTGCGGGCGGTGCTCGACGCGGTGCAGCCGCTGCGCGCGGGGCTCATCGAGGCCGACTACGACGAGGCCCTCGGCTACCTCAGCCGCTGGCAGCGGCGGCGGGCGCTGCTGGCGATCTTCACCGACGTCCTCGATCCCGACCAGGGTGCGGCGCTGCTCCGCCAGTGCGCCCGGCTGCGCCGCCACCATCTGCCGCTGGTGATCACCGTGCGCGACCCCGCCCTCGACGACGCCGCCCGGATGCGCCCCCGGCAGGCGGAGGACGCCTACGCGAGGGCGGTCGCCGGCGGCCTGCTCGCCGACCGCGAGGCCTCGCTGCAGATCCTCCGCCGCAGCGGCGTCGACACCCTCGACGCCGACGCCCGCACCCTGAGCCCCCGGCTGGTCAACCGCTACCTGGAGCTGAAGCGCCGGGCGCGGCTGTAGAGCCTCAGCCGACCGGGGTCACCACGAAGGTGTTGACCGCCTTGTCGTGGAGCGTCTGCCTGCGCTCGTCCCAGAGCATCCAGAGCACGTCGAGGAAGCTGCCGAAGGGCACGAAGCTGATCGCCACCATCACCGCCCAGCGGCCGAAGGCGAGCGGCAGGCCGATGTTGGCGCCGTTGTCGGCGCGGGCCACGCGCAGGTGCAGGGCTCGCATCCCGTAGGTGCCACCCTGCGCCGGCAGCACGATCTGGTACACGCACGCTGCGAGGAAGGTGAGGATGAGGCCGATGACGCCGATCGCGACGCCGGCGTTGTTGCTCGGAGTGCCCTCCGACCCGGCGGAGACGCCGATGACGATGAGGAAGATGATGGTGAGGACGACGAAGATGATCCCGTCGAGGATCGCGGCGCCGACCCTTTGCAGAAAGGTCGCGTAGGCGACCCCGGGAGCCGGGCCGATCGCCCGGACCGGGTACCCGGGATAGCCGGCGCCGGGGTATCCGGGCGGCGGCATGCCGTATCCCGGCGGCGGCGCGCCGTAGCCGGGATACGGCGCCTGGGCCGGCGGGTACCCGTACCCCTGGGGTGGAGAGCCGGGGGGCGGCGGCGGCGGAGCGGGCTGCCACTGCTGCCCGTTCCAGACCCAGCGGCCGTCGGGGGAGAGGGTGCCGGGCGGGCTCGGCGGCGGCGCGCTCGCGGCGGCCGGGTCCTCGGGGGGCATGTCGGAGGTGGTCACTGCGCCACCGGCCGGACCACGTAGGTGCCGGCGAGCTTGTCGTGCCATCCCTGCTTGCGCGGGTCGAAGCCGGCCCAGATCAGGCCGAGGCCGAAGGGGATGACGGAGATGACGTAGCCGACGTAGCGGATCACCGCCCTGCTGAGGTCGATCGGTGCCCCGTTGTCGGCGCGGACGATGCGCATGCCCAGGGCCATCTGCCCGGGGGTGGCGCTGCGGGTGCCCCAGAAACCCACGATGTAGGCGATGCCGCCGAGGATGGCGATCGCCTGCACGGCGCCGTTGACCTGCTGCACCCCGGTGGTCGGGTCGGTCTTGAGGAAGCCGCCCATGACCAGGGAGAGCACGAACAGCACCGCGAAGATGATCGCCGAGTCGATGAGGTAGGCGACGAGGCGGATCCAGAAGCCGGCGTAGGCGAGGCCGGGGGCGGGCCCGATGACCGGTCCGTAGCCGGCGCCGGGATATCCGGGGACCGTCCCCGCGGGCCCGGCCGGCTGCCACCGGGTGCCGTCCCAGACCCAGCGTCCGTCGGGTGAGATCGTGCCCGCCGCGCTCGGCGCCACCGCCTCCGGCTCGCTCGCCGGTGCGGGGATCGGCTCGTCGGGCGGGGTCCCCATCGTGGTCACGGCTGACCTCCTCGAGTCGCCGGCGATGCGGCGGTCGTCCGCAGTGTACCGGCCGTGCGGGGGCGGCGCACGCCCGTTCGCGTCCTCCGGTTCCGGCTTCCAGGTACGCCGGTCGCTCAGCTCCGGGCGGCGTCCCCGGCCGGCTGGGCGAGCTCGTTCTGCTGGTCGGGCAGGGCCTCGAGCGCGGCGATCACCGCCCGGGTGATCTGGGTCGGCGTCGATGCCCCGGCGGTGACCCCCACGCGGCGGACACCCCGGAACCAGGCGGGGTCGAGGTCGGCGGCGGTGTCGACGAGGATCGCGCGGCGGCCGGCCCGCTCCTCGACCACCTGGACCAACCGCCGGCTGTTGCTGCTCCGCTGGCTGCCCACCACGACCACGCAGTCGAGGTCGGCGGCGGCGCGCACCGCGGCCTCCTGGCGCTCCTGGGTGGCGAGGCAGATCTCGTTGTGCACCTCGATCTCGGGGAAGCGCTCGACCAGGCGGTCGATGATCGCCCGGGTGTCCCACATCGACAGGGTGGTCTGGCAGGTGACCGCCAGCCGGGTGCCCTCGGGGACGTCGAGGTCGTCGACCTCCTCGATGCGCTCCACCAGGCGGATGCGCTCGGCGTCGATGCCGACCACGCCCTCCGGCTCGGGGTGGCCGCGCTTGCCGATGTAGACGATCTCGCGGCCCTCGCCGAGCAGGCGGCGGACCAGGTCGTGGGTGCGGGTCACGTCGCTGCAGGTCGCGTCGACGACGTTCAGCCCGCGCGCCCGCGCGCTCTCGACCACCGCCGGCGAGACCCCGTGGGCGGTGAAGATCACCGTGCCCGACTCGATCTGCTCGAGGCCGGCGACCCGGTCGTCGGAGTCGACCAGGCGGACGCCATGGTCCTCGAGCTCGCGGGTGACATGCTCGTTGTGGACCAGGTAGCCGAGCATCGAGACCGGCTCGCCGCCGCTCTGGACGCCCACCTTCTTGGCCATGCGGATCGCCTCGACGACGCCGTGGCAATACCCGCGCGGGGTGATCCGGACCACCTCCATGCGGCCAGTGTACGCGGCGCCGTGGAGTGCGATCAGGCGTCGAGGCGGAGGCGCGGCGCCGGCGACCGCGTCCGGCCGGCGAGCAGCAGCCAGGAGTAGAGAAGCACCGCGGTGGTGGCTCCGATCGCGTACTTGACCCCGATCGGCAGGTCGCTGGGGGAGACGAAGCCCTCCAGCAGGCCGGCGATCACCAGCAGCGAGGCGGCGCCGACGGCGAGCGCCACGGCGTTCAGCGCCACCGCCGCGAGCGCGTCGGTGCGGCGCAGCAGCCCGGGCCGGAGGATGGCGTCTCCGAGCATCAGCCCGGTGGCGCCGGCGAGCACGATGACGCTGAGCTCGATCACCCCGTGGGGGACGATCAGCGCCCAGAAGCGCTCGTCGACACCGTCCCGGTGCACCGCGGCGCCGAGGGTGCCGAGCATCCAGCCGTTGGCGAGCAGCGAGAGCGCGGTGGGGATGCCGAGCAGCAGGCCGCCGGCGAAGGCGAGCAGGACGACCCGGATGTTGTTCTGGATGATGAAGGTGGCGGCGACCGGGGCGTTGCCGACGCCGTGGGCCTCGCCGCGGGCCATCCGGTCGAAGAGCGAGTCGGGGATGAGGGTGGCGGCGATGTCGGGACGGAGCCGCACCGCGAGCCAGCCGGCGAGCACCCCGACCAGGCTCAGGGCGAGGCTGGCGGCGACGTACCGGCCGGCCTGCCGGACGGCGCGGGGCAGGCCGGTGGCGTAGAAGGCGGGCAGCGCCGAGGGGCGCAGCGGCTGGCCCCGGTAGAGGAGCGGGTGGGCGCGGCCGCAGAGGCCGTTGAGGTACTCCGTGACCGGCTCGGTGGGGAAGTCGCGGCGGGCGATCGCCAGGTCGCTGGCGGCGTGCCGGTAGAGCACCCCGAAGCGCTGCAGGGCGTCGGCGGGCACCGAGCGCAGCGCCCCCCGGCGGGCCTGGGCGAGGTGGCGCTCGAGCTCGGCCCAGCCCGCCTGGCGGCGGGCGGCGAACTGCTCGGCGGTCACACCGGCATCCCCGGGGCCGGCGGGGAGGGGGCCATCCGCGGGAGCAGCTGCAGGTAGAGGCGCTCGAGCAGCAGCTCCGGCGGCCACTGCCGCTCCGGCGCCGCCGGGCCGAGCCCGAGGCGCTCGCAGAGCCGCTCGGCCATCACCGCGGCGAGCCGGGCGCGCTGCTCGGGATCCATCCCCTGGCGGGCGAGGAAGGTGCGCAGCGCGGTCCACTCGGCGCCGCCGAGGCGGTCGACCCCGTCGATCACCGGCCCGGCGTCGGGGGTGCGCAGCATCGGCGGCGGCAGCACCGGGGCGGCCGGAAGGGTGGCGCGGCGCTCGCGGACCACCACGGTGCCGGCGGCGAGGTCGCCGAGGCGGCGGGAGCGGCGGTCGACGAACATCACCACCAGGCCGATCCCGAGGGCGACGTCGACGAGGCGCACGATGTTGCGCACCAGCGCCTCGCGCAAACCCGGGGCGCCGCCGTCGATGCGGATGACGCGCAGGCCGAGGGCGCGCTTCCCCGGGGTGCGACCGGCGGTGAGCGTCTCGGCGAGGGTGAAGTAGCCGACCGCGACCAGCATGGGGATGAGCAGGAACAGCGCCAGGGCGACGGTGCCCACCACGCCGTCGGGGGAGACCACCACCGCCACCACCAGGGCGGCGAACACCACCGCGCCGAGGATCAGGGCGTCGAGGGCGAAGGCGAGGAAGCGGCTGCCGATCCCGGCGGCGTCGTAGCCGATGCCGACGTTGTCGGCGGTGCGGATCTCGTGGAGGTCGGGCAGCACGCCGCCAGCGTACCCGCGGCTCTACTCGACGATGGCGACGGTCTGCCCCTCCTGGACCACGTCGCCCTCCTTGACCAGGATCTCCCGGATCGTGCCGGTCACCGGCGTCGTGATCGGGATCTCCATCTTCATCGACTCGAGGATCATCAGCGTGTCGTCCTCCTCGACCTGCTGGCCGACCTCGGTGACGATCTTCCACAGGTTGCCGACCAGCTCCGCCTTGACCTCGGTCATCGGTCTCCTCCGGGTGAGAAAGACGCCATCGTAGGCATTGGCACCTACCTCCCCCTGAACCGGGGCGGGCGCTTCTCCAGGAACGCCCGGGTGCCCTCGGCGGCGTCCTCGCTGAGGGTGAGCACGGTCAGCTGCGAGTGGAGGACGTTGAGGGCGCTCTCGAAGTCGAGGTCGGCGATGGCGAAGTACGCGTCGCGTCCCAGGCGCATCAGCAGCGGGCTCTTCTCGGTGAGGCCGCGGGCCAGCTCCCAGGTCACCCCGCGCACCTCCGCACCGGGGACGACGCGGTTGACCAGCCCCCAGCTCAGCGCGGTCTGCGCGTCGATGCGCTCGCCGGTCATGTAGAGCTCCATGGCGCGCTTGGGCGGGAGGTTCCTGCCGATGATGGCCATGATCATCATCGGCCAGAGGCCGACGTTGATCTCCGGGGTGCCGAAGGTGGCGGTGTCGGCGGCCACCAGCATGTCGCAGCTCAGCGCCAGCCCGAAGCCCCCGGCGAGCGCGTGCCCGTTGATGCAGCCGATCACCGGCTTGCCCATCCGGGTGACCAGGGTGAAGACCTCGACGAAGCGGCGCCGCTCCTCGTGGAGCTCGATCGGCCCGGCGCCGGCGGCGATGCCGCCGAGATCGGCCCCCGCGCAGAAGGCCTTGTCGCCGGCGCCGGTGAGGATCACCACCCGCACCTCGGGGTCGTCCCGCGCCGCGCCGAGCGCGGTGAGCAGCTCGCCGAGCAGGGTGGTGTTCAGCGCGTTGCGGCGCTCGGGACGGTTGAGGGTGACGGTGGCGACGCCGTCGAGGGTCTCGTAGAGGACGGTGCTCAGCTCCACGGTCGGATCTCCTGGTGCGCCGCTCAGCCCGCGGGCACCGGGCGCGGCACCGGGCCGATGACCTCGAGCAGGGCGGTGGTGTAGTCGCCGGCGCGGAACGGCGCCGAGCCGAGGACGTGGCGGTGGAGGGCGAGGTTGGTCCTGACGCCCTCCACCCCGAAGCCGCCGACGGCGCCGAGGGCCAGGTCGATCGCCGCCTCCCGGGTGGGGGCGTGGACGATCAGCTTGGCGAGCAGCGGGTCGTAGAGATGGCTGACCACGCTGCCCTCGACCACCCCGCTGTCGACCCGGACGCCGGGGCCGGAGGGCTCGCGCCAGGCGGTGATCGTCCCCGGGCTGGGGAACATGCGATACGGGTCCTCGGCGTAGATCCGCATCTCGATGGCGTGGCCGTCGAAGCGCACCTGCTCCTGGGTGAGGCCCAGGGGCTCACCGGCGGCGATCCGCAGCTGCAGCCGCACGATGTCGATGCCGGTGCGCATCTCGGTGACCGGGTGCTCGACCTGGAGGCGGGTGTTCATCTCCAGGAAGTGGAAGTCGCCGGCGGCGTCGACGAGGAACTCGACGGTGCCGGCGTTGCGGTAGCCGATCGCCGCCGCCGCCCGCAGCGCCGCCTCCGCCATCCGTTCGCGCAGCCCGGCGTCGAGGGCGCACGACGGGCTCTCCTCGATCACCTTCTGGTGGCGCCGCTGCACGCTGCACTCGCGCTCGCCGAGGTGGACGGCGTTGCCGTGGGCGTCGGCGAGCACCTGCATCTCGACGTGGCGGGGACCGTCGACGAAGCGCTCGAGGAAGACGCCGCCGTCGCCGAACGCCGCGGTGGCGCGCTGGCGCGCGGTGGCGACCGCCGCCTCCAGCGCCGCGGGGTCGTCGACCCGCTGCATCCCGATGCCGCCGCCGCCGGCGCGGGCCTTGACCATCAGCGGGAAGCCGACCGCCCCGGCGGCGGCGGCGGCGTCCTCGTCGGGGCCGAGGGCGTCGTCGGTGCCCGGCACCACCGGCACCCCGGCGGCGCGCATCGCCATGCGGGCGGCGACCTTGTCGCCCATCGCGGCGATCACCTCCGGGGGAGGTCCCACCCAGGTGAGCCCGGCGGCGGCGACGGCGGCGGCGAAGCCGGCGTTCTCGGAGAGGAACCCGTAGCCGGGGTGGACGGCGTCGGCGCCGGTCCGCCGCGCCGCCTCGAGCAGCGCCGCCACGTCCAGGTACGACCGGGGAGCCGGTCCGGGGCCGATCGACACCGCCTGGTCGGCCTCGCCGACGAAGGGGGCGGCGGCGTCCACCTCGGAGTGGACGGCGACGGCCTCGAGGCCCTCGTCGTGGCAGGCGCGGATCACCCGGCGGGCGATCTCGCCGCGGTTGGCGATGAGCACGCGGCGGAGCGCCACGGGTCCTCCCTCCTGCCCGGCGGCGGCCTCCTCGCACCGCGCTGCGCCGGCCGCTCACTCTTATCACGGCGGCGCCGCGGGCCGCCTCTCGCCCGCGGAGCAGGCGCAGCCGCTCCGGTGCTCCTCGCGAGCGCCCGGGCATCACCGCCGCCTCTGCGCCGACAATGCGGGGGGAGGACGGGACCGACCATCCGAGGAGGCTGCCATGTCGAACCCGGTCTTCGAGGCGGTCCGGACCATGCTCGCGGTCCGGGAGTACCAGGATCGGGAGGTGCCCGACGAGGTCCTCCGCCGCTGCGTGGAGGCGGCCCGCCTCACCGCCAGCTCGATGAACCGCCAGCCCTGGCACTTCATCCTGGTGCGCCGGCCGGAGACGCTGAACCAGCTCGGCGGGCTCGCCACCACCGGCCGCTACATCGCCTCCGCGGCGGCCGCGGTGGTGGTCGCGGTCGAGCGGGAGAGCCGGTTCGCCGTCTCCGACGCCAGCCGCGCCATCCAGTCGATGACCCTCACCGCGTGGGCCGACGGGGTCGGCTCCAACTGGGTCGGGTTCGGCGGCCTCGACGGCGTCGCCGCGCTGCTGGGCGTGCCCGACACCCACGACGTGCTCGCGATCATCCCCCTCGGCTACCCGAGGAACCCCGTCGGCAGGGGGGTGAAGAACCGCCGCCCACCGGCCGAGGTGGTCTCCGCGGAGCGCTTCGGGACGCCGCTGCCGTAGGCGGCGGTCAGACCGCCACCCGCAGCGCGTCGGGGACGGCGCGAAAACGCACCTCGGTGCGCCGGCCGAGATAGTCGCCGTCGAGCTGGAAGTCGACGGGCTCGGGCGCGCTCAGCGCGAACTCGGCCTGGTCGTGCAGCGACACCGACCAGCGTTCGTCGGCGACACGGTCCGACCGGGCCAGGAGCCGGAGGACGCTGCGGAACACGGGCACCGGCCCGAACACGGTCATGCCGTACACGTCGAGGCCGCTGTCGAAGCCGGCCCGCGGGGTGGGCGTGATCGCGCGCTCGCCGATGTACGTCCACGGCGAGGTGTTGGTCACGATCGCCAGGAACAGCGGCGGAGGCGCGCTGCCGTCGCCCGGGTGCAGCCGGATCGACGGGCCGCGCCGCTCCGCGCCGGTGGCGTAGTGACGGAGCGCCGATCGCACGTAGAGCGAGACGGTCGCGCGGCTGCCCCGGGCCCGCCGGCCCTCGACGATGCGCACCACCGTGGCGTCGAATCCCATGCCGGCGCAGAAGGTGAAGTACCGCTCGTCGGCGACGCCCATCGACACCGAGCGCGCCCGGCCGTCGTGCAGCGCGCCGAGCATGGCCTCCGACGCCGCGACGGGATGGTTGGGCAGGCCCAGCGCCCGGGCGAACACGTTGGCCGAGCCGCACGGCACCACCGCGAGGCGCGGCAGCGCCGCGTCGGGCCCGTCGGCGAGCAGGCCGTTGACCACCTCGTTCACGGTGCCGTCGCCGCCGAAGGCGATCACCACGTCGAAGGCCCGGTCGGCCGCGGTGCGGGCCAGGTCGACGGCGTGTCCCCGGCGCTCGGTGGACACCTCGGTGAGCTCGACCTGTCCGGACAGCCGGTCGACCAGCGTGTCCCGAGCCCGCCGCGTGGCTGCCGTCGCTTTCGGATTGACGACCAGCAGGGCCCGCATGGCGGCCGACGGTAGCGTGTGACCGCCTCGACGCGGGTCGAGCGACGGCGGCACGCCGGGGGTGGGTCGAACCGGGGGGCCGCGCGGGCGGCCCCCCGGCGGCCGTCATCCCGCGGAGGCGAGCACCGGTGCCACGCCGTTGCGGTCGGCCTCGCCGTCGGGCTCATGCTCGCCGGCGGCGTCGCGGCGGTCGAGCAGATGCATGATGTCGGCGACGATCTCGGTGGTCATCTTGCGGAGGCCGTCGGAGCCGTCGTACTCCCGGGTGCGCAGCCTGCCCTCGACGTAGATGCGGCGGCCCTTGGCGCAGTAGGCGGCGCAGATCTCGGCGAGGCGGCCGAAGCTGATCACGGTGTGGTACTCGGCGGCCTCCTGGCGGTTGCCGTCGGCGTCGCGCCACACCGCGTTGGTGGCGAGGCGCATGCGGGTCATCGGTGAGCGGGCGGCGATGCTCTCGGCGTCGCGGGTGAGATTGCCGATGAGGATGACTCGGTTGACCATGACGGTTCTCCGTGGCGGGGAGCGGCGCTCCCCTGGGTGAGGTCGAGCGACGGGTCCTCGGGGAGGCCGTCGCGGCGGATCTCGAAGTGGAGGTGCGGCCCGGTCGAGTTGCCGGTGGAGCCGACCGCGCCGACGACCTCGCCGGCCGCGACCTCGTCGCCGTCGGCGACCGCCACGGCGCTGAGGTGGCCGTAGAGGCTGCTGAGGCCGTCGCCGTGGTCGAGCACGACGTGGAGGCCGTAGCCGCCCGCCGCCACCACCACCCGGGCCACCCCGGCGAGGGTGGCGCGCACCGGGGTGCCGGCCGGCGCGGCGAGGTCGACGCCGCTGTGGAAGTGGCCGGCGGCGCAGCCGCGGCTGGCCGGCTCGATGGCGAGGGCGGTGCAGCCGTACGGCTGGCTCACCACCGCGCCGAGGACGGGGTCGGCGAAGCCGCCCTCGGGCACGCCGCGCAGCGCGGCGCCCGCCCCGGCGACGCCCAGCCCGGCGGCGCCGAGGATCGCGGCGGCGGCGGTGGCGAGGAGCAGGGCGCGGATCACCCGCTGCGCCGCGTGGTGTGGCCGTGATGCACGGCGTGATGCACCGAGCGCTCGAGGCGGTGGCCGATGGTCTCCGCCTTGGTCTCGAGGTGAGCGGCGACGTTGAGCGCGCCCGGCACCTTGAGCATCAGGAAGAGGGTCGCCAGCGCATAGAGGCTCTGCACCAGGCCGCCACCGGCGTCGACGGCGACCACCTCGGCGACGCGGAGCACGATCAGCTGCACCGGCTGCATCGCCACCGTGACCGTGAACAGCCGCATCCAGCCGCGGGCGTGCCCACGGGTGTCGGGCAGCACCGTGCAGATCGCCGCCAGCGGCGCCACCACGATGAGCACGCAGAGCAGCGCGTGGCGAACCACGTAGGCGAGCACGAGGATGACCAGCGCGACGACCACGGCGACGGCGAACACCGCGTGGAAGAGGTCCTGCCCCACCGACATGTGCGCCACCGCGGGCGCGCCGATCACCGGCGACCAGGGCAGGCCGTCGACGTGCATCTCGTCACCGAGCGAGAGCGCCACCGCGCAGAGCGCGTTGTCGAGGTCGAGGGCCATCGCCAGCAGCGGCAGCGAGAAGTGCACCAGGACGATCGCGAGCAGCAGCCGCGGCAGCATCACCTTGAGCGAGTAGCGGGCGCGGTAGCCGGTGCGCTCGAAGATTCCGCGCAGCGACGCGATCAGCAGCACCGCGGTGAGCAGCAGGTCGCAGGCCACCGCCAGGCCGAGGTTGAGACGGCGCAGGCCGGGGTTGTCGGTGAGCGCGCGCGACGGTGCGGCGGTGGTGTCGACGGTGCGGAAGAGGTAGCGCTGCAGCACCGCCTCGATGTCGACGCGGGCGCCGTCGACGAAGTGACCGAGTGCGCCGCTGAGGAGGTGGACGAATCCCCCCAGCGGGTCCATGAGACTGGGAAGCAGCGCCACCGTCGTGGTGGGCACCGGGGCGGCCCGCCCGGTCAGTGGGCGCCGCCGGGGATGGTGGAGATGAGCGCGTGGGTCAGCGTGCCCGCCACCTCGACACCGATGGTGCCGAACACGATGCGTCCGATCCAGCGCTTCGCCTCCATGACGCTGCGCGGCTCGACCGCGATGATCTTGTAGGCGAAGGCCAGCAGGAACGCGAGGGCGCCCACCGAGCCGATCAGACCCTGGGCGAGGACGATCCAGTTGTCGATGAGCTGCTTGAGCTGCTCCACGGGAGGCGCCTCCTGGCACGCGGTCGGTGCGGGCCGCCCCTCCAGGCCGCCGGCGGGATTGACGCCGGCTGCGCCTAGCCTACACAAACATGTGTGTGTGGGTCAAGGGAGGGCGGCCAGCCTGCCGCGGCGGGGCGGGTCGTCACGGACGTGTTGCCCCGGGCCCGGGGCCCAGCCCCCAGACTGGAGAGCGATGCCCGGCGGAGGATCGACGTGAGCGGCCTCACCCACATGAACGGCGCGCTTGCGATGCTGCTGATCTGTGCGGTGCTCTTCGCCGAGGAGTCGGGGGTGCCGCTGCCGCTGCTCCCCGGCGACCTGCTGCTCGTCGCCGGTGGGGTCATGGCCGCCACCGGCCACCTCAGCCTCCCCCTGTTCATCGCCGCCACCACCCTGGCGATGGCCACCGGCGGCATGATCGGGCACGCCTGGTCCGGCGCCGTCGGCCGTCCCGCCCTGGGGCGGCTCGCCGCCCGGATGGGCCAGCGCGAGCGCTTCGACCGCATCCTCGGCCGGCTCGAGGTGAGCGGCTGGGTCGGGGTCATGGTCTGCCGGCTGCTTCCGGGGATGCGGGTCTACACCAACCTCGCCGCCGGCATCGCCGCGGTGCGGCGGCGCACCTTCGCTGCCGGGCTGGTCGTCTCGGTGCTCGCCTGGACGGTCGGGTTCAGCCTGCTCGGCTTCCTCGTCGGCCGTCCCGCCGAGCATGCCATCCACCGGATGCAGGGGGCGGTGCCCTCGCTCCTGCTCGCCTCGGTGCTCGCGATGGCGATCGTCGCCGCGCTCCTCCACCTGCCCGGCCGCCGCCTCCCGGCCCGGCCCCGCGGACGCCTGCGGGTCGCCTTCGCCGGGCTGGTCGACCTCGCCGTCGCCTCCGGGGGGGTCGCCCTGGTGCTGGAGGCCATCGAGCAGCTGCCCCGCCAGGACGCGCCCGCCGGCATGCTCCGCCAGTGCGCCATCGGCGGCGCCGTGATCCTCGTCTACGTGGCGGTGGCGCGCCGCGCCGCCGGGGCCACCGCGGGCGAGGGCCTGCTCGGGATCAGCTACCGGCGCAGTTGACCGGAGCTCATGAGGAGGCGCCGGTCTGACCGCGGGTCAGCGGGGGACGGGCCGCCGCTCCCAGCGGAGCACCCCGGCGACCAGCGCGGCGTAGGCCTCCTCGAGCGCATCGGCGAGCTCGGGGTCGGGGAGGTGCCGGGTCTCGCCCTCGGCGCCGCCGGCGGCCCCGAGCGCGCCGGGGGCGGCGCCGCTGACCGTGGCGGCGGCGAGCAGGGCCATCCCCAGCGCCGGCTCGGCGTCGGGCACGGCGGTGACCGGGCGTCCCAGCGCCGAGGCGAGCAGCCGCATCCACAGCCGGCTGCGGGCTCCGCCTCCGCTCACCCGCAGCCGTCGCGGCGGCGCGGCGCCCCCGGCGCAGAGCCGGTCGACCCCGAGCCGCGTCACCAGCGCGGTGCCCTCGAGGATGGCGGCGTGGAGCCGGGGGTCGTCCGCGGCGGGCAGCCCGAAGCCGGGGAAGCGAGGGCCGGCGACCGGGAAGCGCTCCCCCGGCCGGGCCAGCGGGTAGGCGGCGAGGCCGGTGGGCACCCGGCTCCGGTCGTCGAGGGCGGTGAGGTCGGCGCCGGGCTCGAGGGCGCGGAGCACCCCGCCACCGCTGTTGCCGGCGGCGGAGACCAGCCAGACGTCGCTGCGGAGGCGGTGCAGGTAGGCGCCGGGAGGCAGCCGCAGCCCGGGCGCGTCCCCGGTCACCACCGTCCTCCAGGTGATCGTGGTGCCGAGCGAGATCGTCCACCGCGGATCGTCGGGCGGACTGCCCGCGCCGCCCTGCTCGAGGCCGCCGGCGGCGAGCTCGAGGGCGCAGCCGTCGGTGGTGCCGCGCACCAGCCGGGCGCCCCGGGCGGCGCCGGGGACGGTGATCCGGCCCGCCGGGGTGCCCGGCGGCACCGCCTCGGGGAGCAGGCCGGCGCGGCGGAGCCCGTCGGCGCCGGCGGGCCAGCTCTGGGTGACCGGGTCCCAGCCCAGGCGGAGCGCGTTGGTCCAGTCGGTGGCGCCGGGCTCGGCGCCCAGCGCCTCGAGCACCGCGTCGGCGACGGCGAGGACCCGGTGCGCCCGGGGCACCTGGCGATGCCACGCCCGCACCCGATCGAGGCCGGTGCCGTGGCGGTGGTCGTCGTAGGCGACCGCGTCGGCGGCGATCCCGCCGGCGCCGTCGTGGAGGCACAGGGTGCCCGCGGTGCCGCAGACCGCCACCGCCTCGGGACGCTCGCCGAGCCGGCTGCAGAGGCCGTCGAGCACCGCCCGCGCGGTCTCGACGAGGACGCTCTCGTCGAGGCGGTGGCCGCCGCCGGCGCTGCGGCTGCCCGGCGGCAGCGCCCGCTCCTCGCGGCCGAGCACCTGGAGGTGATCGTCGAGCATCACGGCGCGCACTCCGCCGCTGCCCACGTCGATGCCAACGGTGCCCGACATGGCCCCTATTCTCCTGTGTCCTCTGAGCGCTGACGCGCTCGATGCTGAGGGGGCCTCCCCCAGGCCATCAGCACCCGGATCGTGAGTCCTCCCCTGCCCGGACGCCCGCTGGCGCCGGCCTTCAGCGGCGGCCGTCGCCGTTGCGGGAGACCAGCGGCGGCGAGTAGCTGAGCACCGCGGAGCCGTCGGTGACGGCGCGGATCCGTCCCCGCCGGGCGAGGTCGCGGATGGTCCCGACCACCTGGGGCACCAGCAGGCTGGCGTCTGAGGACGTGGGCAGCCGGGGCAGCATGCGCAGGGTGATCTGTGCGGCCATCAGCGGCGGCTGGTTGGCGGGTCCGGTCCGCCACCAGTGGTCGATGATCGCCAGGACGGCGTCCTCGGTCCCGCGCCCGTTGTCCACGTTCCCCCCTCGGCCGGCCGGGCCGTCGCCGGAGCACCCCTCTCCGATGCCGACGGCCAGGGACGGCACTAGAGGAACGGTATCGCGTTTGGAAAGTGCACGGCGCAGGTAGTGCGGGGGGCCCGGCAGGGGGACCTCAGGCGGCCTGCCGCTCCTCGACGTCGCGTGGCTCCGCGACCTCGCGCTTGATCTGGAACCAGCGTCCGGAGAGGAAGGTGCGGGCGGCGATCGCCGAGCGCTTGCGCTCCTCGTCCCAGAGGCGGCGGTAGTGCCTGTAGACCGGGCCCTTGACGGCGCGGTTGGTCAGCGCAAGGGACTTGGGACGGGTGTCGTAGCCCATGCGCGCGATGGCCTCGATCCAGGCCTGGCCGAACTCGAAGGTGGCGAACATTCCCATGGCGCGAAGTATCCGGAGGCTCCGGCGATCCTTCCGGTGCCGTGACCGGGTCGGGAGCCGACCGTCATGCCGCCGTGGCACCACTCGAACCGGCCGCGTCAACCGCCCCGACCTCGGTGCTCGGCGTGCTCGAGGATGCCCACGATGTGGGCGCGGATCGCCTCCTCGACCATCCCCAGCAGCCCGCGCTGGGCGTTGGCCGAGGCGGCGGCGTCGGAGTCGAGACGGTGCAGCAGCGCGGGCCCGAGCACCGGCCCGCCGGCCGCGGCACCGGGCGCCGCTGGCGGAGGCATCGGGAGTGCGGCGCCGGGTGGAGCCGCCGGCGGCGCCCCGGGAGCGGCGGGCCGGCCCCACGGGGTGATCACCCGGCCGGCCTGGTGGGCGCCGTCGAGGGCGAGGCGGGCGCCGAGCACGGCCACGGCGGCGAGCAGGGCGAGGTCGGCGACCAGGACGAGGCGGAACCAGCGGGGCATCATGGCCGTCAGCATACACTGATATGTGTAGGTCGTCACGCCGTCGCGGGTGCGGCGGCAGCTTCGCGGGTCGGGGCGGTCGCAGAGCTCTTGCTAGCATCCCCGCTGGCCGCCTCCCGGGCGGCAGCCGCCCCGACATGGAGCTCCCCGTGCTGGTCCAGCGCCACAACGGCCGCGGCCTCGCGGCGGCGACGACGCGCGTCGTCGTCCTCGGGACCGACGTCGGGCCCGAGCGCGAGGCGGTGCTGCGGGCGCTGCTCCTGCCCGCGGAGGTGACGGTGAGCCGCGCCGGCCTCCCCGCCGACCTCGAGCGGGCCGACGCCGTGATCATCGACGGCGCCCCCGCCGAGCTCACCGCCGCCGGCGCCCGCCGGCTGCTCGACCACGTCGCCCGCGGCGCCGCGCTGCTCGCCCTGGCGCCGCCGCCCGAGGCGGTGGCCCAGGGCCCGCTCGGGGAGCTGCTCGGCCTCGCCGCCACCGGCCCGGCGCTGCCCGAGGCCGAGGTGTTCGCGGCGCGCGCCGCCGAGAGCGCCCTGACCCGGCGCCTCGACGCCGAGTTCCCGGTCGTCGACTCCTTCCTCCCGCTCGACCCCCGCGGCGGCGCCCGCACCGTGCTCACCGTGAGCGTCGCCCTCCGCCCCCGCCCCGCCCTGGTCGAGACCGTGGCCGGGGCCGGCCGGGTCGTGGTGAGCGGGCTCGGCGGCACCACCGCGGCGCTCCGCAATCCCCAGCTCGCCACCGCGCTCCGCCGCGCCGTGCTCGGCGCCGCCGGGGTGGAGCGCGACCTCGGCGTCGGCCTGGTCGGCTATGGGCCGCTGGGAGGGATGGGCCACAGCCACGGCCTCGCCGTCGACGCCACCCCGGGGCTGGTGCTGGCCACGGTCTGCGACAGCGTTCCCGCCCGCTGCGCGGCGGCGCGCGCCGACTTCCCGGCGGTGCGCACCGTCGACACCGTCGCCGAGCTCGCCGCCGACCCCAGCGTCGACATCGTGGTCATCGCCACCCCGCCGGCGCTCCACGCCGAGCTCGCGCTGGCGATGCTCCGGGCGGGCAAGCACGTGGTCTGCGAGAAGCCGCTGTGCCTCCGGGTCGCCGACGCAGACCTCCTCATCGAGACCGCGCGGAGCCACGCCGCGGTGCTCACCGTGAACCAGAACCGCCGCTGGGACCAGGACTTCACCGCGCTGCGCGCCGCCGTCGACGCCGGCGAGGTGGGCGAGGTCTTCAACGTCGAGACCTTCGTGGGCGGCTTCGAGCACCCCTGCCGCGCCTGGCACTCCGATGTCTCCCTCTCCGGGGGAGCGGTGTACGACTGGGGCTCGCACCACCTCGACTGGATCCTCCAGCTGCTGCCGGGGATGCCCGAGACGGTCGCGACCACCGGCCACAAGCGGGTCTGGCACGACGTCACCAACCTGGACCAGGTGCGGGTCCGCCTGGGCTGGGCCGACGGCCGTGAGGCCCAGTTCCTCCAGTCCGACATCGCCGCCGTGCGGCCGCCGAAGTTCTACGTGCAGGGCACCTCGGGGACGCTCGCGGGCTGGTACCGGCCGCTGACCACCGAGCGCATCGAGGCCGGCCGCGGCTACGTCAGCGAGACCGCCCACCACGCCGAGGCGCCGGTGGAGCTGGTGCTGCGCCGCTACCGCAGCGGGATGGGCACCACCGAGACCCGCATCCCGCCCGCGCCGGAGCGCCGCTTCGCCTTCCACCGCAACCTCGCCGACCACCTCCAGCTCGGCGAGCCGCTGGCGGTGACCGCGGAGTCGGTGCGCCGGGTGATCGCCGTGCTCGAGGCCGCACACCACTCCGGACTGGCCGGCGGCGCGCCGCTGGCCCCGGGGGCGGCGCTGCTCGGCGCGGCGGGATGAGCGATCCGGTCCGCTGGGGGGTGATCGGCGCCACCTCGTGGGTGGCCCGCGCCGCGGTGCTCCCGGCGATGCGGGAGAGCCCGCGCGCGGAGCTGGTCGCGGTCGCCTCTCGCGACCCCGACGCCGGCCGGCGGGTGGCGATGGCCACCGGTGCGCGCCGGGCCCACTCCAGCTACGAGGCGGTGCTCGAGGACCCCGAGGTCGAGGCGGTGTACATCCCCCTGCCCACCGGCCTGCACCGGCGCTGGACCGAGCGCGCCGCCGCCGCCGGCCGGCACGTCCTCTGCGAGAAGCCGCTGGCCTGCTGCGGCGACGACGCCCGGGCGATGCACGCCGCCTGCGAGGCGGCCGGGGTGCGGCTGCTCGAGGCGTACATGACCGGCTTCCATCCCCGTCACCGCGCCGCCGTCGAGCTGGCCCGCGGCGGCGAGCTCGGCGAGCTCCGCTCGATGCGCAGCGTGTTCACCTTCCCGCTCACCGACGCCGCCAACCACCGCTGGCTCGAGGCCATGGGGGGCGGCGCGCTCCTCGACGTCGGCGTCTACTGCCTCACCCCACTGCTGGAGGTCGCGGGGCGGCCGCCGCTCCGGGTGGCGGCGGCGTGCAGCCGCGGCGGGGACGGGGTCGACGCCAGCCTGCGGGGGTGGCTCGACTTCGGCGACGGGCTGGTGGCCACCGTGGAGTGCTCGTTCGAGGCGCCCGAGCGACAGCTGCTCGAGGTCGCGGGCACCGACGCGGTGCTCACCGTGGAGCGGCCGTTCACCTGCGGGCCCGCCGACACCACCCTGCGCCTGCTCCACCGCGACGGCACCACCGAGACCCGCCGCAGCCCCGCGGTCAACGCCTACCGGGAGATGGTCGACGCCGCCTGGACCGAGCTGCGCCGCCCGGCCGCGGCGCCGCCCTCGCGCTTCCGGGGGGCCACCGACACCCTCGCCGTGGCCGCCCTCTGCGATCGTCTCCGCGAGGCCGCCGCCGGCGCGGGAGGCGCCCCGAACCCCGGGTGACGCTAGCATCGGACCCATGACCCTCCCACGGCTGCTGGTGATCATGGGCTCGGGCGAGACCAGCCCGACGATGACCGGGGTGCACGCCGACCTGCTCGACCGCCTCGGCCCGCCGCCGGTGCCCGCGGTGCTCTTCGACACCCCGTACGGATTCCAGGAGAACGCCGGGGAGATCACCCAGAAGGCGCTCAGCTACTTCCGCGAGAACGTGCGCCGGGAGATGGGCGTGGCCTCCTTCCGCTCCGCGGAGACCACCACCGGGCTCGGCTTCGAGACCATGCTCGCCCGCCTCCGCGAGGCCCGGTACGTCTTCGCCGGTCCGGGCAGCCCCTCGTACGCGCTGCGCCAGTGGCGCGGCTCCGAGGTGCCGGGGGTGCTGGTCGAGAAGCTGCGGGGTGGTGGCTGCGTCACCTTCTCCAGCGCCGCCGCCTGCGCGCTGGGACGCTACGCCCTGCCGGTCTACGAGATCTACAAGGTCGGCGAGGCGCCCCACTGGCTGGAGGGGCTCGACGTCCTCGGGGAGGCGGGGATCGACGGCGCCGTGATCCCCCACTTCAACAACGCCGAGGGCGGCACCCACGACACCCGCTTCTGCTACATGGGCGAGCGCCGGTTGCGCCTGCTCGAGGAGATGCTCGACGAGGGCGCGGCGGTGCTGGGCGTCGACGAGCACACCGCCTGCATCCTCGACCTCGAGGCCGGCACCGCGACGGTGCGCGGCAACGGCGGTGTGACCCTCCGCCGCGGCGGTCGCGAGCGCCGCTTCGAGAGCGGCGCCACCCTGCCGATCGACGCGCTGCGCCCCGGGGGCGAGTCGATGGCGGCGGCGACCGGGCGGGCGCGGCCGGCGACGGCGCCCCCGGACGCCCCGGCGCCGCGGGCGGGCGACCCCTTCCTCGACGGCGTCGAGGAGCACCGGTCCGGCTTCGAGGAGGCGCTCGCGGCCCGCGCGGTCGACCCCGCGCTGGCGGCGCTGCTCGCCCTCGACGAGCACCTCTGGGACTGGTCCCGCGACACCCTCGACTCCGACGCCATGGACCGGGCCCGGTCCCGCCGGCGCACCATGCTGGTGCAGCTCGGCGACCTCGCCCGCACCGGCGCGCGCGACCCCCGCGAGCTGGTGGGCCCGTTCGTCGAGGCCATCCTCGAGATGCGCCGGCGGGCTCGCGACGAGCGCCGCTTCGCC
>DASXNK010000123.1 GCA_036495095.1 Candidatus Dormiibacterota bacterium
CCCGTGTACCGGCAAAAAGGGCCCACGCCCGTGTCGACAACACCCACGATTAGAGGAGCCATGAGCATCAGGGTCGCTATCGTCACCGGGGCCTCGTCGGACATCGGAGAGGCGCCCGCCGGCTCCGCGAGCTCGGCTACACGGTATACGCCGCCGCGCGCCGCGTCGAGCGGATGGCCCCGCTCGCCGACGTCGGCATTGAACCCGTGCCGGTCGACGTGACCGAGCTCTCGCTTGACCCACTGACCGCACGGTCAGCGTTCATCTCGGTGCCGGCCGGCGGTCGACTGCTGGCCAGCCCCCCAGGCTAAACTCCCTGCCGCCGGGCGGCCCCTCGTGGATCCCGGTGGCCGACGAGCCCTCGATCCCGGGCACAGTAGGCAAGCAGAATGGCAAGCAACCGGTGGAGCGGCTGGGCTCGAAGGGCCAGAAATCCAAGCAACACAAGGCGCAAGGCGACGTAGCCAAGTGGTAAGGCACGGGTCTGCAAAACCCTGATCGTGGGTTCGATTCCCACCGTCGCCTCCATCCCTCCCATGACCGCCCCCAGCGACGACGACCTGCAGCTCCGGGCGGCGCGCGTGCTCGCCGGAGGGGCGACCCACGTGATCCGCTCCTACCGGCCGGCGATCCACGTCGAGCGGGCCCGGGGGGCGCGGAAGTGGCTGGTCGACGGCCGCGAGCTGGTCGACTACACCATGGGCCACGGCGCCCTGCTGCTCGGTCACGCCCATCCCGCGGTCGTCGAGGCCGTCGAGCGCCAGCTCAGCCGCGGCACCCACTTCGGCGGAGGCAGCCGCCTCGAGGTGGAATGGGCGGAGCGGATCGTCGACGCCGTGCCCTCGGTCGAGCGGGTGCGCTTCACCTCGTCGGGCACCGAGGCGACGATGCTCGCCCTGCGGCTGGCCCGGGCGGCGACCGGCCGCGACCGGGTGGTCAAGGTGGCCGGGCACTTCCATGGATGGGCCGACCCCCTCGTCGCCGGGCGCGGCGACGACGGCGGCACCGCGCTGCCCTTCGGGGTGCCGCGGGCGGTGGGCGACACCGTCCGGGTGCTGCCCTCGCTCGAGCCCGCCGCCGTCGCCGCCGCCCTCGCCGGCGGGGACGTCGCCGCGCTCATCCTCGAGGCCTCCGGGGCCCGCTTCGGCTGGCTCCCGCTGCCCCCCGAGCACGTCGTCGAGGCGGCGCGGCTGTGCCGGGAGAGCGGCACCCTCCTGGTCGTCGACGAGGTGGTCACCGGCTTCCGGGTGGCCCGCGACGGCATGCAGGGCCGGCTGGGGGTGCG
This sequence comes from Candidatus Dormiibacterota bacterium, assembly GCA_036495095.1. Lineage (NCBI taxonomy): Bacteria > Bacillati > Candidatus Dormiibacterota > Candidatus Dormiibacterota bacterium. The sequence continues at coordinate 1,286 of DASXNK010000123.1, forward strand.
GCCCGACCTGTCCGCCTTCGCCAAGGTGATCGGCGGGGGCCTGCCCGGGGGAGCGGTGGGGGGACGCGCCGGCGTGATGGACCTGCTCGCGGTGCCCGCCGGCGAGGGCGACGAGCACTTCGTCAGCCACCCCGGCACCTTCAACGCCAACCCGCTCAGCGCCGCCGCGGGCATCGCCGCCCTCGACGCCATCGAGGCGCTGGGAGCGCGCGTCTCCGCCGACACCTACGCGTCGGCGCTCGAGCAGGCGTGGGCCGGTGAGCTCGCCGCCGCCGATGCCGGCGGCCGGGTGTGGCGGCTGGCGAGCATCGTCCACCTCTCCCTCGACGACGCCGCCGCCGACGCGCGGCTCGGCATCCTGCTCTGCGAGGAGGGTGTGGACTGCCTGCGCACCAGCGCCTTCTGCTCGGCGGTCCACGGTGACGAGGAGCTGGAGCGGAGCGTCGCCGCGCTGCGCCGCGCCCTCCGCCGGGTCGCGACGTGAGCCTCGAGCTGGAGGCGGGGCGGAGCGTCCTCGACGCCGCCCCGGTGCTCGACGCCGGCGGCCGCACCTGGAGCCTTCCCGACCCCGCCGCGGAGGTGACGGTGCGCGCCGGCAGCGTCGAGGTGGCCTGGCCCGAGCTGCGGCTGCGGCTCCAGGCCACCCCCGACGGCCCCCGCTGGCGCCTCGGCTGCAGCGTGACCGCCGCGACCCCGCTCCGTGTCGACGCCCTCGGGGTGCGGCTGCGCAGCCCCGGGGCCACCCGCATCTGCGTCGACGGCTACCACTCCTGGGACTGGAGCGGGGTGCGCGACGCCACCGTCCCCGGCCGGGGCTGGTGGGGGGCGATCTGGGGCACCCCGGGCGGCGCCGCGGTGGCGGTGGCCCCGGCCCGGCCGCCGCGGCTGGGGGCGGTGACCCTGCGGTGGGACGGCGCCGGCGCGCTCGACGTGCTCACCGCCGGAGAGCCGGAGCAGGAGACCCAGCGCACCGCCGGCCCGCGCAGCCTGGGGATCGAGCTCCCCGCCGGGGAGCGGTTCGCCGCCGAGCCGGTCTCGGCCGGCCCCCTCGACCGCCGCCGCGCCGCCGGTGCCGGGCTGCCCCTCCCCTCCCCCGCCGGTCACCGGCCGGGGCAGCGCCGGGTGGGGTGGATGAGCTGGAACTGCCTCGGGCCCGAGGTCACCGCCCAGGACTGCGCCGACGCCGCCGAGCGGCTGGTGCCACCCGGCGGGGTGGTGCTGCTCGACGACGGCTGGATGCCCTGGTGGGGTGACTGGGTCGAGCGCGACGAGTTCGACGCGACCCTCGCCGAGCTCGCCGCCACCCTGCGGCAGCGCCGCCGCCGGCTCGGCGTCTGGGTGGCGCCGTTCCTCGTCGACCTCCGCTCCGCCACCGCCGGGCTGCCCGGCCTGCCCGTCCTCCGTGACGCCGGAGGGGAGCCGGTCGTCGACCGGCGGCCGCCGAGCTCGCAGCTGGTGCTCGACGCCGCCACCCCCGCCGCCCGCCGCCGGCTCGCCGCGCTGGGCCGCCGCCTGGGGCGGGCGGGGGTGACCGTGCTGAAGCTCGACTTCCTCTACGCCGGCGCCCTGCCGGCGGTGCGACCGCAGGGATGGAGCGGCACCGCGGCGCTCCGGGCCGGGGTCGCCGCGGTCTCCCGAGGCTTCCGCTCCACCGCTCCCCGGGGCAGCGCGGTGTGGGCGTGCGGCGCGCCGGCGCCCCCGCTCGTCGACCTCGTCGACGCCTGCCGCAGCGGCGGCGACTCGGTGCTCAACGTGCCCAACCGCGGCGCCGAGACCCCACCGCCGCCGTGGTTCCTCTTCGGCGAGGCGACGGTGCGCTCCGGCGGCCCGCTGCTGATCGCCGACGCGCCCGGCACCGCCCTGCCGGCGGCCCGCACCCGCGCGCTGCGCGCCGCCCAGGCGGCGGCGGCCGGCCGCCCGGCGCGTCCCCGCAGGCCGCTCGACCCGCTCGCGCTGGAGCCGGCGCCGGAGGACGACGACGACTTCCTCGACTGGCCGGCGGGGCTGGCCGCCGCCTGGGAGGACGCGCCCCGGCGAGGCCGCACGCCACGTCAGGCACGTTGACGCCGGTGTCACCCACGGGGGGCTTCCTGACAGGTTCTGGCCGTTTCTGACGCGATCTCGGGGTCTGGGCGCCCGCCGTTCGGCGGACCGACCGGACGGTGCGAACCATTCGGCATGATGAGCAATGTGTTGGAAAACCAAGCAGGATTCAGCTTCCGGTCAGGTGGTTCTGCCACAACTGGATGCACATCACATTGTTGCCCGCTGCACAGTGCGCGGGCTCCCGCGCGGCGGTAGGATGGTGCCCATCGCCACTGGGGGTGATCGCACCGGCACCAGGCCACCGGTGCCCGACCTCGACGTCTGGCTCCCGCCACCGCGCCGCGCAACGGAGCGTTGATCCGGCGCCCGTGAACAGGAGAAGTTCCGCCGAATGTTCGCCATCCTCGTAGCCCCCGACGGACCGGCGCTCTGCGTCGGGTATCGCACCCTCGACTCCGCCGTCGCCGCGCTCCACCGCCTGCGCGAGAACGGCAGCGAATATGACGCCCACGTCGTCGTGGAAACCACCTCGGAGGACACGCTGTGAGCGCCACCGCCACCATGGCCCATCCCGATCGGCTGATGCTCCGCGAGCGCCCGCCGGCTCCGGTCCGCGACGTCGACCTCGCCGTCGAGCAGCTCGCCGCGCTGCTCGCGGGGTCCGACGGAGATCAGCTGGAGGCGCTCGAGGCCGTCGCCCGTGCCGCCCAGCGTCTCGCCCGAACCCGCCGCCGCGAGGTCCGCCTCGAGGAGGAGCGGCCGGTCCCGATGATGGGGTCGTGGTCGCTCGACAACGGCATGGTCACCAACGTCGTCCTCGGGGAGAACTAACCCCGACCCCGCCGGAGCGCGAGCTCGCGGCGGATCTCCTCCAGCCGGTCGGCGATGCTCGCCTCGGCGCCGTTGCGCGTGGGCTCGTAGTAGCGTCGACCGGCGAGGGCATCGGGCAGGTGTTGCTGCTCCACGATTCCGTCTGCATGGTCGTGTGCATACCGATAGCCATGACCGAAACCCAGCTCACGGCCGACCGCGCTCGACGCGTTGCGGAGGTGCAGCGGCACCGGCTGGTGGAGGGTTGCACGGGCGTCCTCGGCGGCCGCCGAGTAGGCGCGCAGCGCGGAGTTGCTCTTCGGCGCGGTGGCGAGATGGATCGCCGCCTCGGCCAGCGGCAGACGCGCCTCGGGCATCCCCACCAGGTGTGCCGCCTGCTGCGCGGCGACCGCGACGGTGAGCGCACCGGGGTCGGCGAGGCCGATGTCCTCGGCGGCGAGGATCACCAGGCGGCGGGCGACGAACACCGGGTCCTCGCCCGCCTCGAGCATCCGCGCGAGCCAGTAGACCGCCGCGTCGGGATCGCTGCCGCGCACCGACTTGATCAGCGCCGACACCATCCAGTAGTGCTGGTCGCCGGCGCGGTCGCTGACCAGGGTCGGATGCTGCAGGGCGCCGAGCACCGCGGCACGGTCGACGCGCCGGCGAACGCCGTTCGACGGCGTCACCGCGACGGCGATCTCCAGGGCGTCGAGGGCGACCCGCGCGTCGCCGCCGCTGCGCGCCACCAGCTCGTCGAACGCGTCGTCCTCGAGCTCGACGCCGAGACCGCCCAGGCCGCGCTCGGTGTCGCTCAGCGCGCGCTCGACGAGGCGGCGCAGCGCCGCGGCGTCGAGCGCCTCGAGGCGCACCACCCGGGCGCGTGAGAGCAGGGCGGCGTTGACCTCGAAGCCGGGGTTCTCGGTGGTGGCGCCGAGGAGGCGCACCAGCCCGCTCTCGACGTGGGGCAGGATCGCGTCCTGCTGGGCCCGGTTGAACCGGTGGATCTCGTCGATGAAGAGCAGCGTCCGCCGCCCGGTGCGCCGCCGCTCGGCCGCTCGGTCGACGATGCGGCGCAGCTCGGCGACCCCGGAGCTGACCGCGCTCACCGCCTCGAACGCGGAGCCGGTCATCGCGGCGACGATGCCGGCGAGGGTGGTCTTGCCACTGCCCGGTGGTCCCCAGAGGATGATCGACGGCAGCGTGTCGGTCTCGAGGGCGCGGCGCAGCACCGCCTCGGGACCGACGGCGTGCTCCTGGCCGACGAACTTGTCGAGGCTGCGCGGCCGCATCCGGGTGGACAGCGGGGCGCCCGTCAGCGCGGGAGCCGCGGCGGGGGGATGGTCGTCGCCGCCGGGCGCCGCGCCGAAGAGGCCGGGCTGCTCGGTCATCGCGGCGCCATCGTACGCGCCGCGGCCGCTCAGGACGGCGGCGCCGGGGTGCCGGCGACAGTGCCGTTGAACACCGAGCGCAGCGTCTGGGCGGCGCCCATCAGCCCGGCGGACTCGTAGGGGACGACGATCGTCGAGCCCTCGCTGGCGGCGAACTTCGACAGGGTGTCGAGCTGGAGGATGGCGACGAGGGTCTGATCCGGTCGCGCCTCGGTGATCGCGCCGTACACGGTCTTGATCGCCTGGGCGCGGCCCTCGGCCTCGAGGATCGCCGCCTGCCGCGAGCCCTCGGCGCGGAGGATCGATGCCTGCCGGTCGCCCTCGGCCTGCTTGATCAGCGCCTGCCGCTGGCCGTCGGCGATGTTGACCGCCGACTGCTGCTTGCCCTCCGACTGCAGGATCGCGGCGCGCTTCTCCTGGTCGGCGGTCTTCTGCAGGGCCATCGCCTGGAGGATCTGGGCGGGCGGGGTGATGTCCACGATCTCGATGCGGTTGATCCTGATCCCCCACTTGTCGGTCACCGACTCCATCTGCTCCTG
>DASXNK010000124.1 GCA_036495095.1 Candidatus Dormiibacterota bacterium
TTCGCGCTCTACCGCCGCAACCTGCTGCTGCTGGTGGCGATCACCGCGGTCGTCCAGGTGCCCTTCGCCGTGCTCAACCTGGTGCTGTTTCTCGGCCTCGGGGTCGGGTCCGACCTCGACGCCGCCGGCTCCCGGGGCTTCTCCACCCTGGGCAACCCGGGCGGCACCCTCAACCCCGCCCAGATCACCGCGCTGAAGAGCCTCTCCCTCTACCTGGCGGTCGTGTTCGCGGTCCAGATGTTCGTGGTCCTGCCGCTCTCGCTGGCGGCGATGAGCCGGGCGGTCAGCGACCGGTACCTCGACCGTCCCGCCAGCCTCGGCACCTCCTACCAGGCCGCGCTCGGTCGCGCCGGACCGCTGCTCGGCGCCATCCTGCTGCTCCTGCTCCTGGTCGCCGGCCTCACCGTGGCGGTGGTCGTCGGGATCGGGGTGGCCGCCCTCCTCGGACCCGCCGGCGTGGTCCCGATCATCGGTCTGGGGATCGCCTGGACGGTGGCGCTGCCGGTGCTGGCGGTGCGCTCCACCCTCTTCGCCCAGGCGATCGTGGTCGAAGGCTCGGGCAGCTGGGCCGGGCTGCGGCGCAGCTGGCGGCTCACCCGCGGATTCTTCTGGCGGACCTTCGCGCTCCTGGTGGTGGTCTTCCTGCTCCAGTCGGTGGTGGGGGCGGTGATCCAGGTCCCGGTCGCGCTGCTGATCGGCGGGCTGAGCACCGGCGCCCAGCAGCTGATCGGCCAGGCGCTCGGGGCGGTGAGCTCGGTGGTGGTCTCCCCGCTCAGCCTGATCGCCCTCACCCTCGTCTACTACGACCTGCGCATCCGCAAGGAGGCCTTCGACATCGAGATGCTCGCCGCCTCGCTGTGAGCCGGCGGCGGGCGCTCGCCGCCCTTCTCCTCGCCGTCCTGCTCGGCGCGGCGCGGCCGCCCGCGGCGCTCGCCGCCACCCCCGACGCGGTCGCCTACGTCCAGCTCGTCGACGCGGCGGTGGCCCACCTCCAGGCCGCTCCACCCGAGGTCGACGCGGCGCTCGCGGCGGTGGCGTCGGCGCGGCGGCTCGCCCCGCCTCCCGGCGGTCTGCTCGGGCTGGTGACCGCCGACCTCGCCCGGGTCCCCCCCGACGTCGACGACGCGCTGACCCGGCTGCGGGCCGTCGCCGCGGTGCTCGCCCTGCCGCCCGGGGCCGAGCCCGGCGACGACGCGGCGGCGCGCCAGCGGCTGGCCGACGTCTACCGGCAGCCCGCCTTCGCCCACCTCGACCAGCCACCGAGCCAGTCGCCGCTCGCCCAGCTCTTCGACGCGCTGCGCCGCCTGGTCGGCGAGGCGACGCGCGTGCTCGGCACCAACGGGTCGCTGCTCGCCGGCGGCGCGGTGCTCCTCGCCGTTCTGGCGCTGGTGCTCCGCCTGGTCCACGGCGCCGGCGGCCGGCGGGCGCGCCGGGCGGCTCCGCAGCCCGAGGTGGCCCCGCTCGACTCCGAGGAGGAGTGGGCCGCCGCCGCCGCCGCGGCCGCGGCCGGC
>DASXNK010000125.1 GCA_036495095.1 Candidatus Dormiibacterota bacterium
TCTGAGATGCGAGCAGCCGGCGCCCCACCGGGGAGGCGGATCGACTCCACCACCCGGGTAGCAGACCGCACCCGCTGAGTGGGCGCAAGGCGACCCTCCGGGCTCCGCTGCGCTCCGGCCCTGCACCCGCGGGAGCGGCCCGCTCATCACCCGGGCGTCGATCCACCACCCCGGAGGACACCTCGATGGCCCGCACCCTCAGCACCACCACGGAGGCTCCCGCCTCCACCACCGCGGCGCAGCGCCGCACCGGTCCCGCCCTCAACCGCGTCCAGCTCATCGGCCGGCTCGCCGCCAACCTTCGGCCGGGTCCGGTCCCGGTAGAGGACGAGCGTCTTGCTGAAGGCGTGCTTGGGGGTGTCGAGCGGCACCACCCGCGCACTCTACAGCACGAGCAGAACAGGAGCCAAAGATCGTGACAGAACTGCCGAAATTGTTGGAGCTGAGCCAACTTTGCCGCAGTGGCGCCCCCTGCAGGACTCGAACCTGCGACCGGCCGCTTAGAAGGCGGCTGCTCTATCCAGCTGAGCTAAGGGGGCACGCCCGGGGCAGTCTACGGTGGTCACCGCCGGTCGCCTGCCGCATATGATCGGGCCCGCGGGGCTCCCTGACGCAAGCCCGACCTCTCCCGCCTCGACCGCGGGCCCTCGCCGCCGCGGCGGTCACGGAGCGCGCCGAGGCGCACCGGGTCCTCCCACCAGCCGGGCGGACGGTCAGCCACGGGCCGGGGCGGGTATCATCACTGCGCCTCGTCGCGGGCGCGGCCGCGGCCGGCTCGGGGTGGCCATAGCTCAGCTGGTTAGAGTGCCAGGTTGTGGCCCTGGAGGTCGAGGGTTCAAATCCCTCTGGCCACCCCACCTTCCGGTCGCAGGCTCAGCCCTCGCACGCGATCACCGTGAGCAGGCCGCCGGCGATCGCCACGTTCTTGAGGAAGTGCACCTCCTGCATCCGCCGGGCGGGGCCCTCCTCGTTCCAGAAGGGGTGCCCCACCAGCGTGGTGGGCACCAGGAGCCCGAGCAGGGCGAGCGCCGACAGGCGGGGGCGGATGCCGATCCCGAGCGCGGTGCCGGCGATCGCCATGGCGGCGCCGTTGAGACGCACCATGAGCTCCGGCTGAGGGATGCCGAGGGCCTCGAGCTTGCTCGGTCTCATGCCCGGGTCGGTCGCGGTGTCGATGCCGCTGTGGATGAAGATCGAGGCGATCCCGATCCTGCCCAGCCGGCGCACCCGCGTGGGGCCGCCGTCCTTCTCGCGCATGGGATTCCTCCGTGGTGGGGTGGGGGCGAGGGTAGCCCGTCCGCACCGGGCTGGGGGAGCGCCGGAGCCGGCCTGGCCCGGTGCTACGCTCGGGCGGTGGCACTGGCGCTCGTCCTCATCCTCGCGGGCACGGTGCTCTGGCTGCTCGCCGTCGTCGGGCTGATCCGCGATCGCCGGTCGGCGCTGTGGAACCGGGTGGTGGTGGGGCTGCTGCTGGTCGCGCTTCCCCCCGCAGCGGCGGTGTACTGGTTCCGCCACTGACCCACCGCGGTGCCGGTCGGGGGGCCGAACCGGGCTGGGGTAAGATCCGGGCATGGCCGAGGAGCAGTCACCGGACGGAGCTCCGCTCGAGGCCCATCGCACCGAGACGGTGGACCGCTACCTCGAGTGCGTCTACTACATCGCCCACGAGGGTGAGACCGTCCGTCCCAGCCGGCTCGCCGACTGGCTCGGGGTCAGCGCTCCGACGGTGAGCGTCAACCTGCAGCGGCTCGAGCGCGACGGCTGGGTGGGCATCGCCCGCGACCGCAGCGTCGCGCTGACCCCCCGCGGCGAGGAGGTCGCGGCGCGGATCGTCCGCCGTCACCGCCTCCTGGAGCGCTGGCTGACCGACGTGCTCGGGCTCGACTGGGCGACCGCCGACCGCGAGGCGGGCCGGCTCGCCCACGGGTTCTCCGATCTCGTCCTCGAACGGCTGGACGGCCACCTCGGCGAGCCGGTCACCTGTCCCCACGGGAACACCATCCCGGGCCGTGCCGCGCGGACCCACGAGCTGGTCGCGCTCGCCGACCTCGAGCCCCACACCCCGGCGCGCATCGCGCGGATCTCGGAGGTGGCCGAGCACGAGGCCCCCGAGCTGCTCCGCCTGCTCGACACCCACGGCCTCGTCCCGGGCGCCGAGGTCGAGATCGAGGAGATGGAGGGCGGCGCCGGCGCGCTGGCGGTCAGCGTCGGCGGCCACCGCGTCGCCCTGGGGACGTCGAAGGCCCGCGCCATCTGGGTCGAGGTCGCCGAGCCGGCCATCTAGCTGGCGCTTCGGGTCGGGGGTTTCGGGGCGTCGGAGCTCGTCAGTGGTGGTGGCCCTGGCGGCCGAGGGTCTCGACGGGGGTCGCGCCGGGGCGGGTCCACTGCGGCACGGGGCGGCTGGTCGGGCCCCAGCTGGCGTTCCCGTCCGCGTCCGAGCGCCAGTACCAGCACGCGTGGTTGCCCTCGGGCCAGCCTTCCGGCGTGTCCTCCCACGCCTCGCCCCGGCCGTACGGCGTCATGTCGAGCAGGCCGAAGGACCCGCTGAACCGCTCGTTGCCGCGGCCGGTCGTGGAGTAGGTGAGGAACACGCGGTCGCCCTGGGCATCCGGGACGCGCAGGAAGCAGGTGAGGTAACCCATCTCGCCCCCGACCGGCTCGGCCACGTCCCGCACCGAGTACCAGGGCTGGGGGTAACCCATGAACTCCACGAAGGAGGCCACCTCGTCCCACCGGCCCGTGGTCAGGATGGCGAACGAGACGCCGCGGGCGTTGGGGTA
>DASXNK010000126.1 GCA_036495095.1 Candidatus Dormiibacterota bacterium
TCTACTCGGGATCGACCAGCACCCTGACCAGCGTCTCGTCACCGTTGGTCCAGACGGTGACGGGCTCGGGCTCGGGCTCGGCAACCGCGAACGCACTGCGAACCCCCCAGGTGGGCGCCGCGACCGACAGGTGGCGATACGGAGCCGCGCTGCTGCTGGCCGGGCTGCTGCTGGTGCTGCTGTCCGCCGGCTCCTGCACGGCGTTGCGCGGCCGCCGGCGGCACGGCCGATCCCCGACCGACGCGTAAAAGTCTGTCAAGCACCGATCACTGGGGCCTCGCGCCGGTGACTCACGGATGCGAACGGTTGCGGACGCGAGCATCCTCTTCGGCGGAGGTTGGCAGGTCCAGCGCAACGGACCGCGAGAGGAGCCGAGAGGGTGCACACGACCACATTGCTTGACCGGGCACTGCGCGTTCTCATCGAGGCGTACCAGCGTGATCTCACCGGCAGGTCGCCGTCGGGACCGGAGGGTGGCTCACCCGAGTCGGATCGTGAGGGGATGCGGTGTGCCACCCACGGGCGCGACCTGCTCGAGGTGGACTCCGCCGAGGCCCCCGGCTACTACGTGTGCGTGGTGCCCGGGTGCCAGGTCACCGTCATCGCCGCGTGAGCGCCGGGGGCGGAGCCGCGGTGGCTCCGCCCCCGGGCGGGATGATCGGATGGCTCAGGCGAGAACGTCCCGCCGCCGGAAGAGGACGGCCGCGACCACGCAGGCGGCGGCGGCGTACACGCTGCCCATCGCCAGCGCGTGGCCGTAGCCGATCTCGGAGTTCCCCTGGGAGATGATGGCGTCGAGCTGGTTGAAGGGGAGCCACGTCCCCAGGCTCGACCACGCCGAGCTCAGCAGGCCCTCGACGGGGAGCGCCCAGGCGATGCCCGCGATGACCGCCGGCGCCGGGGAGCGCAGCACCACCCCGAGCAGGCACCCGAAGATTCCGTAGCCGAGCGCGGCGAGGACCAGGGTGCCACCGGTCGAGAGCGTCTGCCCCAGGCCCGAGCCCAGCCAGGCCGAGGTGTCGATGCCCTGCGAGGGGCCGAGGATCAGCGCCGTCACCAGGGCGGCGGCGAAGGCGACGGCGACCCCGGCGGCGACGAAGACGAGATTGGCCGCCAGCTTGCCGGCGAGCAGCTGGATGCGGCGCGGCTCGCGCACCAGCAGGCTGCGCAGGGTGCCGTGCGTGTACTCCTGGGCGACCGCGATGGCGACGGTGCCGAGCACGATGACGCCGAGCATCGCACCGGTGTGGGACATCAGGTACGAGAAGCCGTCGGGCTGGGAGATGCGGGCGACGTTGAGCTCGCCGCGCCCGCTCCTGGCGCGGAGGGTGACGAGCACGATGCCGAGGATCGAGAGCGCGGTCATCGACCCGGCGCTGCCCAGCAGCATGCCGCGGCGGAGGACCTTCAGCCACTCGCTGCGAAAGGCGCGGACCATGTCAGTTGTCTCCTGTGAGGGCGAGGAAGCTGTCCTCGAGAGTCGAGCGCTCGACACCGATCTCGGTGAGTGCGACGCCCGCGGCCATCGAGCCCCGGGTGAGGGCGGCGGCGGCCTCCGAGCCGGCGTTCACGATGACGTGCCCGTCGACCACCTCGGCGTCGTACCCGAGGCGGCGCGCCACCGCGGCGACGACCTCGGCGTCGGACGAGCTCTCGCCGGCGACCCGCAGCCGG
>DASXNK010000127.1 GCA_036495095.1 Candidatus Dormiibacterota bacterium
GGCGCCGGCCGGCGCCGACCGATCAATGCCCATGCGTCGCGGACGATCTCAGTTCGCCGTGGTGCCGAGGCGGGGACTCGAACCCCGACGAGCTTGCGCCCACCAGCCCCTCAAGCTGGCGTGTCTACCTATTCCACCACCTCGGCAGGCAGCGCGGCGATTCTACACGCGCGGCCACGGCGTTCCGGCCCGCCGTCGCGGGAGCGCGACATCAGCCGATCCCGGGGATGCGGCCGCCCGCCAGCAGCCCGGCGAGCACCACGCAGAGAAGGCCGAGGGCGCAGGCCGGGGCGACGACGGTGGCGGTGACCAGGCTCGCCAGCGGGCCCCGCCGCCCCGCCATGGCGAGGGTCTCGGCGCGGGCCCGGGCACGGGTCGAGCCGGCGACGGCGAGCAGCTGCGACGCCAGGGGAAGGCCGAGGCGTTGACGGCGGCCCGCGAGCGCGGCGACGGTGGCGAGGGTCTCGACCCCGCCGGCGCGCGCCGCCTCGGCGAGGGCGGCCGCCACCGGTTCTCCGGCGGCCGCCCGCGCCGCGGTCCGGGCCAGCAGCCGCTCCAGCGCCGGGTCGGTGCAGGCGCCCGCGATCGTCAGGGCGCGGTCGATCGGCAGGCCGGCGGCCAGCGCCGCCGCGGCGAGCTCGAGGGCGACCGGGAGCGCCCCCGCCGCCGCCTCGGCACCACGCCGGGCCGCCCCGCGGAGCGCCAGTCCGGGCAGCACGCCCGCGGCCGCGCCCACCGGAAGCACCGCCAGGAGCAGCAGTGGACCGGCGAGCACCGCCACCGCGAGGCACACGGCGGCGGCGGCGAGGACGGCACCCAGGCGCACCCCGGCGAGGGCCGCCTCGGGACCGCGCCCGCCGGCGCACGCGGTGAGCAGCCGCACCGCGGGCGAGCCGGGCGCGAGCAGCAGCGCCCGGGCGGCCAGGGCGCCGTCCCCCGGCCGGCGCAGCCACGTGCCCACGGATTGCGCCCGCGAGGCCCGGGCCGGCGCCGCGGCGCTCACCCGACCGCCGCCAGGCGCCGGGCGACCACGGTGCCCCCCAGCGCCACCGCGGCGCAGCCACCAAGCACGCCCGCGGGAAGCGGTGCGGTCACACCGGCGGCGATGGCCGGCTCGGTGAGGACGAGGGTGATCCCGAGCACCCCGGCCAGGGCAGGGACGGCGGCGGCGACCAGTCGTGGTTCCGCGGTCAACGCGCGGGCGTCGTCACGGGTGGCGATGGCGGCGTCGAGCGCCTCGGCCAGGCGATCGAACGAGCCGGGGTCACCCCCCGCCCCGCCGTGCAGGGCGAGCAGCGCCGCCACCGCGGCGAGGCCCCGTGCCTCCCCGCCGGACTCGGCGGCTGCGGCGCCGAGCGCGGCGCCGGGCGCCTCCCCCAGCGTGCTGCGGACCAGCGCGGCACCGGCCACGGCGCGGAGCGGCCGGTCGGTGGCGGGCAGCGAGGCGGCCGCGGCGGCGAGCGCATCCTCGGCGCAGGCGCCGGCTGCGAGCTCGGCCCCCAGGCAGCGGGCGAGCACGGCGGCGCCCCGCTCGAGCGCGTTCGCGCGGCGGCCGGCGCGGGCGCGCAGGGCCAGGCGGCCACCGGTGCGCACGGCCCCGGCGGCGATGACGAGCCCGGCGCCGGCGCCGAACACAGCGATCGTGAGCAGCGCCAGCGGCCCCGCCACCATCACCTGGCCGAGCCGCCAGCGCGCCGGGGTGGTGTCGATCATCGCGCGGTGGAGCCGGCCCGCCAGCCGCCGGCCGGCGCGGGAGCGGTCGTAGGCGTCGCCCGCACGGGCGCCAAGCCGCCCCCTGCGGCTCATGCCACACCTCGATCGGAGAGCAGCCGCACCGGGAACCGCACGCCGTGATGACGCATCCGCGCCAGGCACCGGTCCGGGGTGGCGCCGGCGGGGCGGAGGGCGCCGCCGGCGCGAGCGCACACGGTGGTGAGCTGGGGCCGCCCGTCCTCGCCGGCGTCGACCGCCACCACCTCGGCGACCTGCCGGTGGCCGCCGGCGCGGCGCTCGCAGTGCACCACCAGGTCGATCGCCGACGCGATCCAGCGCTGGAGGGAGTCGCCGCCGACCGAGGGCAGGGCCATGGCGAGCATCGCCTCGAGGCGAGTCATCGCGTCGGTGGCGCTGTTGGCATGGAGGGTGGTCATCGACCCGGCGTGCCCGGTGTTCATCGCCGCGAGCATGTCCGCCACCTCGACGCCGCGGACCTCTCCGACCACCAGCCGGTCGGGACGCATGCGCAGGGCGTTGCGCACCAGGTCGCGCAGGGTGACCTCGCGTCCCCCGTCGGGAGCGGAGGGACGGCACTGCTGGTGGACGAGGTGCGGATGGCACGCGCTCATCTCGGCCACGTCCTCGAGGACGAGCAGCCGCTGGTCCTCGGGCACCAGCTCGCAGAGGGCGGCGAGCAGCGTGGTCTTCCCGGAGCCGGCGCCGCCGGTGACCACCAGGTTGCAGCGCCCCAGCACCGCGGCGTGGAGGAACGCCACCGTGGTGGAGTCGACCGCGTCCAGCTCGATGAGCTCCGCGACGCCGAGCCGCCGGCGGGGCGGGCGGCGGATGGTCAGCAGCGGAGAGCCGCAGGCCACCGGCGGCAGCACGGCGTTGATCCTGCTGCCGTCCTCGAGCCGGGCGTCGACCAGGGGAGCCCCCTCATCGATGCGCCGCCCGGTGCCGCTCAGCAGCCGGTGGACGACCGCGAGGACGTGGTCGGTGTCGCGGAAGCGCACCGAGCTGGGACGCAGCTCGCCACCCACCTCGACGTGGACCTGGTCGGGACCGTTCACCATGATCTCGGTCACGGAGGTGTCGGCGAGGAGCGCCTCGAGCGGGCCGAGCCCGGTGAGTTCGTCGACCACGTCGAGCAGCCGTGCTGCCGGGCCCGCCCCTCCCCCGCCGGCGCCGAGCGCACGGCCGGCCACGGCCGCGACCCGCAGCCGGCGCTCCAGAGGAGGCAGCGTGGCCAGCTCCGGCACCTCCTCGAGGACCCGGCGCCGGAGGTCGTCGAGCTCGGTCCCGGGCGCGTCCGCGCGACCGGAGCGGCGGCCGCGGCGCCAGGACCCGCGGCCCTCACCACAGGCTTGTGTATCCATGGCCGCGACCATACACAATCCTGTGGTGGTGGTCAACCACGGACCGCCGGACCGGCCGGCGGCCAAAAAAAAGAAGTACTCGGCGATGACCTACTCTCCCACCCCGTTGCCAGGGCAGTACCATCGGCGCTGGCGGGCTTAACTGCTGTGTTCGGGATGGGAACAGGTGTCTCCCCGCCGCTATCGTCACCGAGTACTTTCTTTCAAAGAAGTACTGGGTGATCGCCCCCGACCCACCGGACGGACCGGCACGCGCGGGCGACCACGCCTCCGGTCGGGTCGCCACGTCAGCGAGCCACCGGAGGCATGTCTGCGAGAGCGCTTCTTCACGAACGCTGTGGGCGACCACCCTGCGCGTGACCGCCGTGACCTGCACGGCGGCGTCAGTCGCTGAAAAGTGGGATAGGAGGTCAAGCCCTCGACCGATTAGTACCGCTCAGCTCAAGGTGTTGCCACCCTTACACCTGCGGCCTATCAACCAGCTGGTCTAGCTGGGGTCTTACCCGGTTAACCCGGTGGGAGATCTAATCTTGGGGTGGGCTTCGCACTTAGATGCTTTCAGCGCTTATCCCATCCGGACATGGCTACCCGGCGGTGCTCCTGGCGGAACAACCGGTGCACTAGCGGTCCGTCCAACCCGGTCCTCTCGTACTGAGGTCAGCTCCCCTCAAATCTCCTGCGCCCACGGCGGATAGGGACCGAACTGTCTCACGACGTTCTAAACCCAGCTCGCGTACCGCTTTAATGGGCGAACAGCCCAACCCTTGGGACCTACTCCAGCCCCAGGATGCGACGAGCCGACATCGAGGTGCCAAACCTTGCCGTCGATGTGAACTCTT
>DASXNK010000128.1 GCA_036495095.1 Candidatus Dormiibacterota bacterium
GCACCCGCAGCCGCTCCACCAGCCGCAGCAGCGCACCCTGCCACGGATTCCACGACAGCAGCCGGAAGATCAATCGCCCACCGCCCCGCACCACCTGGCACGGCAGCTCGATCACCGCGGCGCGGAACGTCGCGAACTCCATCCGCAGCCAACTCCGCCGCTCGGCCCGATGCTCCTCGGCGTGACCCGGCTCCTCCGGCAGCAGCAAGGCCGCCCACGCCTTGAGCGTCCACGCCAGCGATGCCATCACCATGTACGCCCAGTTGCTCACCAGGTCGTTCACCGGCGCCGCCAGCGCGGGCACGCCCCCCTTGAGCTGCGCGATGACGTTCTCCTGGTCGCAGCGGCCATTCGCCTCGAGCACCAGCTCGTCGGCCGCGGACTCGCGGTCGTTGGTGATGAAGAAGAAGTAGCGGTATTCCTCGCGGAGCCGCACCGAACCCTTGTCGATCCCCAGCCGCTTGCGCAGCACCACCACGCGATAGGTCGCCCGGCAGGCCGTCGGGCGGTAGTCGAACTCGGCCACCATCTCCTCGAGCGTGTGGATCGTCTCGAACCCCCGCCGCCGGACGACCTGCTCCTTGACAGGCTCGGGCCGCTGCCGCGGCGCCGTCCGGATCGCGTCCTTCGGCGGCCGCTCCAGGTAGCTGTACGCCTCGGCCGGCAGGCCCTCGGCCAGGGCCATCAGGGCCGGATTGATCCCCATCCCGAAGACGAACCGGACCCCCTCGATCGCACTCCAGCGGTCGAGGTGGGCGGTCTGGCTGAAGTCGGTATCCCCGCGGAGCGCGATCCGGCGGAAGCCGGCCCGCTGACACAGCGCGATCGCCCGGTCGATGTAGGCGTGCGCCCCCTCGTGCGACGGGCGGTTGCCGGGGCGATTGGCCAGGTAGAGCGGCTCGCCGGTGTCGGCCAGCGTGACCACCAGCGGATGGTAGCCCCAGGTGCCGTCGTAGGCGATATCGACCCCCTCCTTGCACTCGGCGTCGGTGGCGACGAGGGTGCCGTCGATGTCCACGGTCGCCTCGGCGAAGAAGTCGGCGGGCTGCTGGGCGTAGACGCGGAGCCGGGCGGTGTTGATGGCCTCCATCAGGTCCAGGACGTCGGCCTCGCGGAAGCGGCGGCAGAAGTCCCCTTCGGTGGTCGGGTCGGGGATGCGCACGGCGCCCAGGGCGTCGAGATAGACCTCGTCGGTGCGGAGCCGCTCGATGTGCTCGAGGCGGCGGCCGCCGGCGAGGAGGTTGAAGGCGATGTTCAGGACGTGGTCGGACTCGAAATAGGGGAGGTGTCGCTTCAGCAGGTGGAGGTCATGGTCGATGGCGGCGATCAACCCGGTGCGCCGGGCGACCAGCAGAAGGGCGCCGAGGCCGCCGGGGGCGAGGCCCTGGGTGCGCTGCCCCAGCTCGTAGTGGATGTTGGCGGCGGTGATCATGGGCGCCTCGCTCTCGGGCGCGGGTCGCGGGGCGATGCGGTCGAGGAGCCGTTGCCGGCGCCGTTGCAAGAGCTTGCCGTTGCGTTCCTTGGCCTTAGTGCTCTGGAAACCGGCGGGCTTGGGCGGGACAATGATCATCACTCGAAACCCTCGGAAGGTTGGAAGGATGCGGATCTGATTCAACCGGCATTCTTCCAGGATTTCCGGGGGCTTTCGAGCTTTTCCCGGGCCGCCGACCCGCGCCGCCTATATATCACGCTTGTTTTGGGTCTAGACTAGAAATCGGTTTGTCAGACAGAGCCTAGCCTGATGGAGCAGGAGGTCCTCCCGGGGGTCAGGCCGGTGATCGCCCGGCGGATCATCGAGGGGCGGACCTACCCGTCGGTCAAGGACTTGGAG
>DASXNK010000129.1 GCA_036495095.1 Candidatus Dormiibacterota bacterium
CGGTGCGCTGGAGCCACGTCGAGGCCTCGCGGGTGCACCCCCTTCGCGACGCCTCGCGGATGCTCCTCGACCTGGTTCTCCTCCGCATCCGCCGCCTCTGATCCCTGCACCGCGGCTCCTGGATGAAGCCGGAGTTGAAACGGTGGGGCCCCGGAGGTAGCATCCGCTGACGGAAGGACACCGGCCCCGGCGGGAGGCCGGCTTGATGACGGCCGCGGGTCAGCCCGCGGCCGGGTACAGGGAGGGGCATCGCCCATGACCTCTGAACAGCGCACGCCCACCGATCCTGGGCGGCTGGCTCCCGGCGTTCGCCGGCGACGCCTCGCCGCCGCGGGGGGCGCGGCCATCATCGCCGGAGGCGTGACCGGGGGCATCGTGCTCTCCACCCGGGGGCCCGAGCTCCAGGCGGTGCACTACAGCGCCGTGGTGCCCGCGGTGCCGAGCCTGCCGGGTACCGGGCAGACCGTCCAGGCGGTCCCGGTGGTGCCCCTCGCCCCGGCGCCGGCACTGCCGCCGCCGCTGGCGGCCCAGAGCCTGCAGTCCCGGCAGTCCGGGCAGCCGGCCCAGCCCGCCGGCCCACCGGCACCGGCGGTCGCCGCCGCCGCCGTGCCCGCCGCACCGCCGGTGGTGGTGCCGGCTCCGCCCCCCGTGGCCGCCGCGCCCCCGCCCGCTCCGGCCGCGCCCAAGCCCGCTCCGCCGCCCGCGGCGGAGAAGAAGTCCAAGCCGAAGCCGCCGCCGGCGACCACCGCGCCGCCACCCGCGGCCCCGCAGCCG
Organism: Candidatus Dormiibacterota bacterium; assembly: GCA_036495095.1. Taxonomy (NCBI): domain Bacteria; kingdom Bacillati; phylum Candidatus Dormiibacterota; species Candidatus Dormiibacterota bacterium. The sequence continues at coordinate 775 of DASXNK010000129.1, forward strand.
GCGGCCCAGCAGCCCGCGACCGCGCAGCAGGCGGCCTGGCGCCAGTGGTGGCAGCAGGCTCTGGCGCAGAGTGCCGCGCGGCAGCAGCAGCAGGCGTCCTGGCAGCAGCCCGGGTGGCAGCGGGCCGCCGCGCAGCCGAACCAGCAGCAGACCGGCCAGTGGGGCTCACAGACCGGCCAGCAGGGAGCCGGCTGGACCGGTCGGGGTGGAACCACCGCGAGCCGGATGACCACCTCATCGCCCAACGGAAACGGATGGGGGGCCGGTGGCCGGTGGGGCGCCGCCGCCGCCGGGTCCCCGTGGTGGACCTCCTGGGGGGGCGGCTGAGCTCACCGGACCAGAGGCGCCCGCCGGTTCGCCGGTGGGCGCCTTTTTTTGTGTGCTAGCAGGGTGGGGCCGCGGTGGCGTCCGGCACCGGGGCGTCGGCAGCCGGGCGCGGCCCCGCCTCCATCACCACCGCCCCGGCGGCGGCGTCGTGGCAGAGGCTGCGCCAGCCCACCTCCCCGAGGGCGGCGACCTCCCGCGAGCCCTGGGGCAGCACCGCGTGGGTCACGCCGTCCTCGGCCAGCACCCGCAGCCAGTCCGCCCTCAGCTGGTGCACGTCGAGATAGCGCTGCTGGGCGGCGGCCCCGATCGCCGCGGGCGGGCCGTAGACGCCGACCACGCGCCCGGCGGGAAGGCGGCCGGCGAGGTATCCGCCCCACTCGACGCTGCTGTACAGCCGGGCGCCGGGAAGGTGGCCGGCGATGTAGCCGGCGGCGGCGACCGGCTGGGCGGCGGCCTCGACCGCGGTGGTCCGCGCCGCAGTGAGCCGGGGCGCGACCGTGATCGCGGCGGCGGCGCCGGCGAGCAGCAGCGCGGCCGCGGGCAGCAGGCGGGGACGCGGCGGGAGCTGTCGGGTCACCACCCCGCCATGGCCCAGGGTGCGGCGGAGGATGGGCCCGTACCGGGCGGCGGCGAGGGTGGCGGAGGCGGCCACCTGGGGCAGGACCACGACCGCGAAACCGGCGGCGGTGCCCTGGGCGAGGAGGGTGGCGCCGAGGGCGGCGAGGCCGAGCACGGCGTCGACCGGGTCGAGCCTGCCCGCCACCGCCCAGAGCACGACCATCCCGACCGCCTCGAGCTCGAACAGCCGCATCGGCCAGGTGTGGAACCCGGGCGACTGCCAGCCGGCGATCCCCAGGCCGGCGCCGGCGAGGTTCTCGGAGAGCGACCCGTAGAGGTGGACGCCCGCGGGGGTCGCGAGGGTCGCGGCCAGGCCGAGCAGCAGTGCCGCCGCCAGGGGCCCGAGCCGCGCCGAGGTCTCCGAGCCGGGGACGAGGCGGCGGTGCACCGCCACGGTGAGGCCGCCGAGGGTGACCAGGCCGAGCCCGGCGACGAAGCCGGCGTCGAGGTTGGCCCAGAGCAGCATCAGCGGCGGCAGCAGCCAGATCGCGCGGGTCGAGCCGTCGCGCCAGCGGGTCAGCAGCAGCAGGCACAGGGCGAGGCCGAGGACGCCGATGGTCTGGGTGCGCACCCCCAGCAGGGGTGCGGCCACCACCGCGCCGAGCAGCGCGGCGCCGGCGAGCGCGATCCCGGGGGCGTGGGCCCGGCGGGGCACGGCGAGCGCCGCCACCAGCAGGGCGCCCGAGCCCACCAGGCCGATCACGAGCATCGCCGTCCCCGCTCCGCCCAGCGCCCACAGGCGCGAGAGCAGCACGTCGGAGAGCCAGCCCTGCGCCACCCAGGGATGGGCGGCGGCGTGGTAGCTGAAGGGCTCGGTGGCGGGGAGGCCGTGGGCGGTGATCAGCCGGCCGAGGGCGAGCCGCCAGTAGGCGTCGGCGTCGGCGAGGCTGCGGACGGTGAGCACCAGGCTGAGCAGGATCGCCGCCGCCAGCCACCAGCCGCCGGTGGCCCAGGCGCGGCCCGGCCGGAGATCGCCCGGGGCGGCGGTGGGCGCCGCGCTGCGGGGACGGGTCAGCATCGCGGGTGCCATCAGCCGGCCTTCGCCTCCGCGCTCGGGTGGTCGGGCGAGCAGACGCTCGAGGATGCGACCGCAGGCTGCGCGGGCAGGCGGCCGGCGAGATCGCGGCCGGCGGCGGTCGCGGCCACGAAGGCGTCGCTCAGCGAATCGCGGTAGACGAGCATCCAGCGCGGGCTGGCGAGCAGCGCGTGGTCGAGGGCGGTGCCGCGGTCGAAGAGCACCAGGTCGGTGCCCGAGTCGCGGAGGGTCTGCTCCCACCCCGGCGCCACCGACTCGACGCTGCCGGCGGCGAGCACCAGGCTGTCGCCCATCAGCGCGGCGTCACCGAAGATGAACACCCGGTCGCCGCGCTGGCTGAGCCGCGAGGCGAGGTAGCCGCCCTCGCCGTACTGGTTGAAGATCCGCAGGCCGGCGGGGGCGGTGTCCAGCCAGCGCACCGCGCAGACCGGGAACATCTTCGCGTAGTAGCCGGAGTCCTCACGGGTGGTGGCGGCGGCGGCCAGCCGGGTGGCGCCGAGCAGGCCGAGCAGCATCAGTACCGGCAGCGAGGTGAGCAGCATCAGCCGCGGCGGGGGCGAGGTCCAGCGCCGCCCGCTGCGGCCGCGCCCGCTCCACCATCCCAGCAGCCGGGTGCGGGTCATCTCCACCTGCTGGATCCACAGCGGGGTGGCGGCGGCGATGAAGAGGGCGATGTGCCGCACCGACTGCATCGACAGCGCCACGGTGGCGAGGACGAGCACCGCGTCGCGGGGGGTGAGGCGGCGGTTCACCGCCACCATCGCGGCGAGGCTGAGGAGCATCAGGCCGAAGGGCAGCAGCTCGGTCATGTGGAAGTCGGGGGACTGCCACTCCAGGATCAGGGCCTGCTGGGCGGCGGAGCCCTGGGTCTGGAAGGGGTAGAGATAGATGCCCGGGCCGTTGGGGTTGATCACCACCACCGCCAGGCAGGCGGCGGTCACCCAGGCAAGCTCCTTCACCCGGGCCCCGGGGGCCGCCCCGGGCACACCCAGGCGGCCGGCCACGCCCTCGGCGACGATGATCAGCACGATGAACGCGGCGCCGATGATGAAGCCGGAGTGGAGGTTGCTCCACACCAGGAAGAGTGGCACCAGCATCCAGATCGCGCGTCCCCCGCGGTGGAGGTGGCGCTCGACGAGGAACAGGACGAAGCAGGTCAGGGCGAAGGTGATCATCTGCGCCCGCGGCCCCCAGATCGGGTAGCCGGCGACCACGGCGAGGAGGAGGCCGAGGGCCACGGTGGCGCTGTGGGGCCGGGCCAGCCGGGCGCGCTGCACCACGCAGAGCAGCCCCAGCCAGGTGACCGCGCTGAGCACCAGCACGATCAGGGCGAGGCCGCCGGCGGCGTGGAGGACGGCGAAGAGCACCTCGGTGAGCCACTCGTGCATCACCCAGGCGTGCCCGGTGGCGGTGTAGGTGAACGGGTCGGTGCCGAGCAGCGCATGGCGGTCGAGGATGAGCTGGCCGGTGCGCAGGTGCCACCAGAAGTCCGGGTCGCGGACCGGGCCGATCACCGGCAGGGTCGCGATCAGCAGGACGGCGGCGAGCAGGAGCCCACCGGGTGTGCCCAGCGCCCTCGCCCGCCGGCTCGGCGCCCGCCCGGTGTCGCTACCAGACAAACGGGATCAGCGCGTGGGTGCGCTTCTGGTATGCGGTGTACTCCGGGAGGGTCTCGAGCAGCAGCCGCTCCTCGAACCGGGCCCGGGTTCCCTGGAGGATGACGAAGAAGACCAGGGCGACCACCGGGGTCACGTAGGGGGCGGCGAGGACCAGCGAGAGGGCGGCGGCGATCTCCGAGAGGTAGAGGGGGTGACGTACGATCCGGTACGGTCCGCCGGTCACCACCTTTCGCGCCTCGGGGATGATGCTCAGGTTCCGGCGCAGATAGCCGAGGCCCAGGCACGCGAACGCGAAGGCGGCGATGGAGAGCAGGCTCGCGAAGAGGATCAGCGCGTCCGGGGGGGTGAAGAGCAGACTGTGCAGGGGGACGACCGCGCCGATCACCAGCTGCATGCAGGTTCCGCCGAAGGCCGCCGCGCGCGCCACCGCGCGCCCGTCGGTCCTGACCGGCATCGGCCGGGTGAGGTACAGCGCGACCGGGATGCAGCAGAAGAGCAGGTAGAGGAGGCGGGGCAGGACCTGGAGGACACCGCTCGCCTGCGAGAGGCGCCCGACCTGCAACCAGCCCATCTCCGCGAAGAGGACGGCGGGCACGGCCCGGCCGAAGGTGAGGAAGCGAATCCACTTCCAGTAGAGCGGATGCCGCACCCGCACGTGGAGGGGGAGGCGGAGCACGGTGTCCACCGTGACCGGGGCAATCTGAGTCGCGGCGACAGCCATGCGCTAGAGTGTATGAGCAGCGTCGCTCGCGCCCCTCGGCGCGTCATGCCCTTGTGACCCTGCTTCGACGAGCATGAAGGTCTCCCCTGCGATCGCCGCGCATGCCGACGAGCCGGTCGGCCCCTCGCCGCTGGGCAACGCCCGCTACCTCATCGGACAGCTGATCGCCGATCTGGGTGCGGTGGCCGCCCACTGCGAGCGTGGCCTTGCGGAGGCTCAGCAGCACCGCGTCCAGCTGCGCGAGCGCCTCGAGGAGGCCGCGGTGATCCGCCGCCACGTGCTCAACAACATCACCCGCCTCGAGATCGACGACATCGAGAGCGCCTTCCGCTTCGCCGCCGACCAGCGCGCCGAGCTCGCCGTCGTCGAGGAGCGGCTCGCCCAGCTCGGCTCCCGGCTGACCAGCGTCAATCACCGGCTCGAGGAGCTGCGCGGCGTGCTCGGCACCCTCGACCAGCTCGCCGACGTCGAGGTGAGCACCCCCGCCGACGACGGGGCCGCCCGGTTCCGCAGCGCCTCCCGCCAGGTCTTCCAGATCATCGAGGAGGAGCGGATGCGCATCGCCCGGGACATGCACGACGGTCCCGCGCAGATGCTCGCCAACCTGGTCCTCCAGGCGGAGGTGCTCGAGCGGCTGCTGGTGCGCGACCCCGGCCTGGTGGTCCGCGAGCTCGCCGACTTCAAGAACGGGGTCCGCGACGCCCTCGAGGAGACCCGGCGCCTGATCTTCGACCTGCGGCCGATGACCCTCGACGACCTCGGTCTGGTGCCGACCCTGCGCAAGTTCGTCCGCGAGTTCGGCGAGAAGACGGCGATCACCGCCCGGTTCCACGTGGTCGGCGAGGAGCGCCGCCTGCCCTCCAACTACGAGGGGGTGCTCTTCCGGATCATCCAGGAGGCGCTCACCAACGTGCGCAAGCACGCCCGCGCGCGCACCGTCGAGGTCACCCTCACCCTGCAGCCGCGCCGGGTGGTCGCCATCGTCAAGGACGACGGCGAGGGCTTCGACGTCGCCGCCACCGAGGCCCGCCTGGGCCGCACCCGGAACCTCGGCCTCATCTCCATGCGCGAGCGCGCCGACCTGGAGAAGGGGCACATGGAGATCCGCTCCCAGCTGGGCCGGGGCACCGAGGCGAAGGTCACCTTCCCCCTGTAGCGGGGGCTCAGCCCACCCGGTGCATCCGGGCGTGGCGCTCCTCCGGGTCGCAGATCGTGGGGTGGGCCTCGCAGGTCGGGCACTCGGGCTGGAGGGTGGCGTGCTCGATGGCGAACTCGCTGCAGAGCGCCTTCTCGACCACCTGCAGGATGCCGGTCACCTCGGTGAGCGGCCGGTCGCCGACGCTGACGTGGGCGCTGAGCATGCGGTGATGCCGGTCGAGCGACCAGATGTGGAGGTCGTGGATGCCCTCCACCCCGGGGGCGGCGAGCATCACCCGGCGCACCTCGGCGATGTCGAGGTCGCGCGGGGTGCCCTCGGAGAGGATGTGGACGGCCTCGTGGAGCACCGAGACCGCGGCCACGGCGATCAGCGCGGCGATGCCCAGTGACACCGCCGGGTCGGCGAGCCGCCAGCCGGTGGTGAGGAGGAGGACGCCGGCCGCCACCACCCCCGCCGAGGCGAGGGCGTCGCCGGCCACGTGGAGCGCGGCGCTGCGGACGCTCAGCTCGTTGCCGGCGCCGAGCAGGTAGGCGCCGAGCGCCCCGTTGGCGAGCAGGGCCAGGGCGCCGACCGCGACCACGGGCAGGCCGGAGATCGCGGTGGGGTGCTGGAGGCGGCCGATCGCGGCCCCGGCGAGCAGGGCGGCGACGGCGGCGAGGGCGAGCCCGTTGAGGGTGGCCACGAGGATGCCGGTGCGGTGGAAGCCGAAGCTGCGCCGCGGGGTCGGCCGCCGCCGCGCCTGCGCGGTCGCGTACCAGGCCAGCCCGAGGCTGCCGGCGTCGGTGGCGAGGTGGACGGCGTCGCCGAGCAGCGCCAGCGAGCCGGTGAGCAGGCCGGCGACCGCCTCCGCGGCGAAGAGGAGGACGACGACCGCGACCGCGACGCGCAGCCGGCCCGATGCCGGGGCGGCCGCCCCGTGGGCGTGGCCGGCGGCGCCGTGGGATCCGTGACGGTGGTCCATGCCCGAATTATCGGCGGGGCCGCCGATCCCCGCATGCAGAACGGTGAAGGGACCTGTCACCGCGTGTTACCGCAGCGATTCGGGACGACCACCGCTGTGGCAGGCAAGGCCCCAGATACTCCAATCGACCCCAGCGGGTCGATCCGGTGGTCCCCCCAACAGGGACCGTGAACCCTTCACAGGAGGCCTACCCACGTGCTGAGCAGCCTTTACCTTCGTCTCCAGGAGCTCGTCGCGAGCGCAAAGACCAAGGTCACCGAGCGCGAGGAGGGTCAGGGCATGGTTGAGTACGCCCTCATCCTCGTCCTCATCGCCGTCGTCGTCATCGTCATCCTCCAGGTTGTCGGGAAGCAGGTCAACAACGTCTTCTCGAACATCAGCAACGGTCTCGCCCAGTAAACAGGCGCAGGTCGTAGCCGAAAGGGGGGCCGCGGATTCGCGGCTCCCCTTTCCTCTCGTCAGCGAAACCCACCGACGATGCCCGTGGCGACGGGCTCCATCGCGATGTTCGGCGCCGGCGCCCGTCCCCGGGGCAGGGCCGATGTCATAACGAGTGCCGGCGTCATGGCCTGGACCGAGGGTCCTGGCCGTCTCCGGGAAGGAGGAATCTAGCGTGGCCACCGAGGTCAAGCAGCGAAACAACAAGGTCATCGTGCTCGTCGGCGTGGTCATCGCGCTGGTCGCGTTCGGTCTCTCCCTCTATGTCTCCCACAGCGGCAGCGGAAACGCCGCCAGCAGTGGGCAGACCATCCCCGTCGCCGTCGCCAAGACGGACCTGCTCCAGGGGTCGCAGATCAGCCAGGACTCGATCAGCATCGTCCAGTACTCGGCGGCCCAGGTGCCGGTCGGTGCCAGCCCCGACGGGGCCTCGCTGGTCAACAAGTTCCTCTCCGTGGGGATCACCAAGAACACCCCGCTGACCGCCAACCTGCTGGTCGCCGACGCCAACTCCGCCAAGGCCGCGGCCCTCACCGTGCAGCCCCTCGACATCCACCCCGGCTTCGTCGCCATCGCCATTCCCACCGACGGTGGCGGCGGCACCGCCGACAAGGCCTCGCCCGAGATCGTGAGCGTGGGCGGATGGGTGCAGCCCGAGGATCACCTCGACATCGTCATCGACAGCGGCCAGGGCTCGGTCCGGTACGCGTTCCAGGACGTGCGCGTGCTCAAGGTCGGCACCCAGGCGGCGTCCGGCGGCGCCGGGGGCGCAGCCGGCGCGGCGACCGTGTTCGTGGTCGAGCTGCCCCGCGCCCAGGCCGAGGAGATGGCATTCCTCATTGCCAAGAAGACCGATCTCAACGGCGCGGCCGGCGGCCAGCACATCCTCTCCTTCGTGCTCCGTGGCACCAAGGACAAGGGTGCCGGATACCTGGACATCGCCGATCCCAACGTGCCCGCCAAGAAGGACGCGCCGGTCACGGTGCAGACCTTCAACGCCCTCTTTCCGGGCAAGTAGGAGCCAGGGGTAGCATGGGAGCCCGCGGTCACCAGTCCACGACCACGCCGACCGCGGGCTTCCCATCGCTCCCAGGGGTGAGCTGAAAAAATGATCCGCATCCTCATCGTCGACGACATCCCGACGACGCTCGACAACCTCCAGAAGCTGCTGAGCTTCGAGGACGACATCGAGGTCTGCGGCACCGCGTGTGACGGCCGCCGCGCCATCGAGGAGGCGCGCCGGCTGCAGCCGGACATCGTCCTCATGGACGTCAACATGCCGCAGCTCGACGGCATCCAGGCCACCGAGCTGCTCGCCCAGGAGGTGCCCGGCTCGCCGGTCATCATCATGTCCGTCCAGGGCGAGCGCGACTACATCCGCCGCGCCATGCAGGCCGGCGCTCGCGAGTTCCTCATCAAGCCCTTCAGCGGTGACGAGCTGATCGCTTCGATCCGCCGCGTCCACCTGCTGGAGCAGAAGAAGGGCAACTACCTCGCCAAGGCCGCGGCGACGAGCACGCCGGCCGGGGGCACCGTCACCCAGGAGGTGCGCCGCGGCGAGGTCTTCCTGGTCTTCTCGGGCAAGGGCGGCGTGGGCAAGTCGATCATCGCCTCCAACCTGGCCATCGCCCTCGGCATGGAGACGGGAGCGCGGGTCGCGCTCGTCGACCTCGACCTGCAGTTCGGCGACATCGGCGTGCTCCTCAACCTCGACCACTCGCGGAGCATCACCGACCTCGCCGACGCCGCCGCCAGCACCGACGCCGAGTTCATCCAGGACGTGCTCGCGAACGGGCCCGAGGGCGTGCAGGTCCTGCTCGCCCCGATCAGCCCCGAGCTCGCCGACCTGGTCACCGCCGATCACCTGCGCACGATCATGCAGGAGCTGCAGCGCACCTACGACTTCATCGTCGTCGACACCGCGTCGCACCTCGCCGAGCTCAACCTCGAGGCCATCGAGCTGGCCACGCGGATCATCGTGGTCACCGCGCTGAACATCCCGGCGATCAAGGACACCAAGCTCACCCTCAAGGTGCTGGAGTCGCTGAACGTCGAGCCCGACCGGATCCTGCTCGCGCTCAACCGCTCCGACGCCCACTCCGAGTTCAACAAGGAGGCGGTCGAGAACAACCTCCGCTTCCCCATCGCCCTGCAGATCCCCCACGATCCCAAGGCGGTGAGCACCTCGGTGAACCGCGGTGCGCCGTTCGTCTCCGCCAACCCCGAGGCGGAGATCAGCCGCAGCATCCGCGAGCTGGTGAGCCAGCTGGTGCCGCTCGAGCCGCAGGCCAGCTCGGTCGTCGCCGCCGGAGCCGGCGAGCGCAAGCGCTCCCGCCTCTTCGGCTTCTCGAAGAGCTGACCCGGATGTCGCTCCTCGATCGCGTCCAGCGTCAGCAGCAGGAGGCGGCCACGCCCACCCTGCCCGCCCCCGGCCCGGCCGCCAACCGGCCCGCACCCGCCGCCCCGCCGGCCCGCCCCGCGGCCCCGGCCGCGCCGCCCGTCCCCGACCCCGGCGGCGCCCGTCCCGGCTCGCCCCTGCTCGCCCGCACCGGGATGCAGCGCGCCGTGCTGGGACGTCCATCCGCGATCCAGCAGCAGTACCAGATGCTGCGCGGGCTCATCCATTCGCGCCTCGTCGAGGAGATGATCGACGCCGACAACTCGTCGCACGAGGCGGTGGTCGCCAAGCTCGGCGAGCTGGTCAGCGAGGTGGCCGCGGAGCAGTCGCTCTCGCTCACCCGCCAGGACCGGCAGCGGCTGGTCGAGGCGCTCACCAACGACGTGCTCGGCCTCGGTCCGCTCGAGAGCCTGCTCGCCGACCCGGACGTCACCGAGGTGATGGTCAACGGGCCCAAGCATGTCTTCGTCGAGCAGCGCGGCAGGATCACCCGAAGCTCGGTGACCTTCGAGAGCAACGAGCAGCTGATGCAGGTCATCGACCGCATCGTCAGCAGCATCGGGCGCCGCGTCGACGAGTCGTCGCCGATGGTCGACGCCCGGCTCAAGGACGGCTCGCGCGTCAACGTCATCATCCCGCCGCTGGCGCTCAAGGGCCCGACCCTCACCATCCGGAAGTTCTCCAAGGACCCGCTCCAGGTCGCCGACCTGGTGCGCTTCGGCACCGCCACCGAGGCCATGATGGAGTTCACCCGCGCCTGCGTCTCGGCGCGGCTCAACGTCGTGGTGAGCGGGGGCACCGGCTCCGGAAAGACGACCACCCTGAACATCCTCAGCTCCTTCATCCCCGACGACGAGCGCATCGTCACCATCGAGGACGCCGCCGAGCTGCAGCTCCGCCAGGAGCACGTGGTCACCCTCGAGACCCGCCCCGCCAACGTCGAGGGTCGCGGCTCGGTGGGCATCCGCGAGCTGGTCATCAACAGCCTCCGGATGCGCCCCGACCGCATCGTCGTCGGCGAGTGTCGCGGCGGCGAGGCCCTGGACATGCTCCAGGCGATGAACACCGGTCACGACGGCTCGCTGACCACCGTGCACGCCAACACCCCGTCCGACGTGCTCTCCCGCCTCGAGACCATGGTGCTGATGGCCGGCGCCGAGCTGCCCTCGCGGGCGATCCGCGAGCAGATCGCGTCGGCGGTCAACCTGATCGTCCACCAGATGCGGCTCCGCGACGGCAGCCGCAGGATCGTGAACATCACGGAGGTGCTGGACTTCGACGGCGATCGTGTCGAGGTCCAGGACATCTTCGTCTTCCGCCAGACCGGGGTCGACGAGGATGGGCGCGTCCTCGGCTACCTCACCCCCACCGGCGTGCTGCCGCGCTGCCTCGAGCAGCTGGCCGCGGCCGGCGAGAACATCGACCCATCCATCTTCACCCCGCTCCGCCCGGCGGTGGTGGGAGGTTCTGCATGACCGCCCTCACGCTGCCGGCGGACCTGCCCACGGTTGCCGGCTTCAACATCGGCTCCCTCCTGCTGGCGGTGATCGCCGGGATGGCGGTGATGCTGGTGGTGTTCGGACTCTCCTCCGCCAAGGGCGGCGACGTCGACGACATCACTCGCCGCCTGGAGCGCTACGCCGAGATCGGTGACCCGGTGGAGGCGCGCGAGCGCAAGCCGGTGAGCCCCCGTGAGCTCCTCGACCGCTTCACCGACTCCCTCAACACGGTGATGGCGCGCTCCGCCCGCACCGGCAAGCTCACCGAGGACCTGGCCCGTGCCGACCTCAAGCTGAAGTCGTCCGAGTGGGTGCTCGGCGTCATCGGCGCCGGCGTCCTCGTCGGGCTGCTGGCGACGCTCCGCTTCGGCACCCCGGTCGCCTTCCTGCCCTGCCCGGTGGTGGTGTGGTTCATCAGCGGCTTCGTGCTGCGCTTCCTCCAGGCGCGCCGCCGGAAGCAGTTCGACAAGCAGCTCGGCGACACCATCATCCTGCTCAGCAACGCGCTCAAGGCGGGCTTCTCGTTCGCCCAGGCGGTGTCGACGGTGACCAAGTCGGCGAGGCCGCCGATCGCCGACGAGTTCAGCCGCGCCACCCGCGAGATGGCGCTCGGTATCAGCGTCGACGACGCCCTCAACCACATGGTCAAGCGCAACGTGTCCGAGGACTTCGACCTCATGGTCACCGCGGTGCAGATCCACCGCGTGGTCGGCGGCAACCTCGCCGAGATCCTCGACACCATCGCCCACACCATCCGCGAGCGGGTCCGCATCAAGGGTGAGATCAGCAGCCTCACCGCTCAGGCCCGCGCCTCGGGATGGATCATCACCGTCCTCCCGCTCGCGCTGGCGGGGATGCTCTGTGTCATCTCGCCCGACTACTTCAACCCGATGTTCCACCAGACACTGGGGATCGTGATGCTCGCCATCGGCGGCTTCTCCATGGCGGTCGGCTTCGCGCTGATCCAGAAGATCGTGAAGATCGAGGTCTGATCCAATGTCGAGCAGCATCCTCAGCATCGCCCTCGCCCTGGCCGTCGCCTTCGGCGTCTTCCTGATCTTCCAGGGGCTCAGCCGGCCCCAGACCGACCTGCTCGAGACCCGCCTCGCGCAGTTCGGCGACCACGACCTCAGCCTCGCGGAGATGGAGCTGTCGCTTCCCTTCGGCGAGCGCTTCCTCCGCCCCATCCTCGACCGGATGGGGGGGTTCATCACCTCGCGCACACCGGCCAACCGCACCCAGGCCCTGCAGGACAAGATCAACCTCGCCGGGCGGCCGCTCAACCTCAGCCCGGGCAGCCTGCTCACCATGCAGCTGCTCTCGCTGCTGGTGATGACCGCGGCCGGGTTCGGGGTCGTCAGCCTGATGGGGCTCGAGGGCTCGCTGATGATCCTCGGCCCCGCCGGCGGCGGCGTGCTCGGCTACCTGGTGCCCTCGATCTGGCTCGACCGCAAGGTCAAGGCGCGCCAGAAGGAGATCCGGGTGGCGCTGCCGAACGCGCTCGATCTGCTCACCATCAGCGTGGAGGCCGGCCTCGGCTTCGACGCCGCCATCAGCCGGGTCACCGAGAAGTACCACAACGCCCTCGCCCTCGAGTTCACCCAGGTGCTCAACGAGGCCCGGCTCGGCCGTCCCCGGATGGAGGCGCTCGAGGAGATGGCGCGCCGCAACCGCGTCGACGAGCTCAGCAACTTCATCCAGGCGGTGGTCCAGTCCGACCAGCTCGGCGTGGGCATCGCCCAGGTGCTGCGCATCCAGTCCGAGGAGATGCGGCGCCGCCGCCGTCAGCGCGCCGAGGAGATGGGCGCGAAGGCACCCCTCAAGATGCTCTTCCCGATGGTGGGCTGCATCTTTCCCGCCCTGTTCATCGTGCTCCTCGGTCCCGCCGTGATCCAGGTCTACCTGCAGTTCTCGACGACGGGTCACTAGGGGTTCCCGGATTCGCCGCCCCCGGGGTCGGGGTGGCCGGCGTCGCGCCGCCGCGCCTCGAGCTGCTCCGCCTCGAGGCGCCGGCGCGACCGCGGGCGGCCCAGCGAGCGGGGGCCACGCGGCCGCCAGCCGAGCAGCCCGCGGTGCGGCAGCCCCTCGGGCACGCGCCCCGAGAGCTCCTGGTAGGCGGCGGTGTCACCGCAGATCCGGGCGGCGGCGAGCACCACGTGCTCCCGTCCCAGGTGGGGATGACGGCGCAGCGCCGCCTCGTGGTCGGCGAGGGCGAGCAGGTCGTCGACGCTCAGCGACGGGGGGATCCGCACCGCGAGGTCCGGCTGCTCCAGGGTGTCGAGCAGCTGCGCCGGCGACGATGCGCCGCGCACCGCGGAGTCGAGAGTCGCGGCGTGGGGACGCATCGACACACAGCGTACCGGTGCGTCGTCGGCCGCGCGCGCTCACGGAGGTCGTCGTCGGACCCGGCGCGCGGGGCGGAATCACCTCAGCCGGACCGCGGTCGCCCGCCAGGCGTGCACGGTGCCGTCGAGGATGTTGACCACGAGGGTGGCCGGTTCCACGCTCTCCAGCTCCCAGCCTCCGGAGAGCGATGCCTCGAGCTCGTCACGGCGCACCCGCCGCGGGCCCCACACCCCGGGCTCGGCGTCACTGAACACGAGCAGGTGGTAGCGGCCACCGAGGACCAGAACCCGGCGGATCGACTCGACGAACCGGGCTCGCTCGGCGTCGTCGAAGACGTGGAAGACGCCGCTGTCGACCACGGTGTCGAACCCGGAGCCGAGGAACCCCAGGTCGAGGGCGTCGCCGACCTCGAAGCGCACCCCGGCGAGGCCGCGCTCGGCCGCCTTCCGCCGGGCGATGGCGATCGCCCGCGGCGAGGCGTCGACGCCGGTGGCCTCGAGCCCGCGGGAGGCGGCGAGCAGGGTGAGCTCGCCGGTGCCGCAGCCGGCGTCGAGCACCCGGCCGGTGACCCGCCCACCGTCGACCAGCTCGGCCAGCGCCGGCTGGGGGCGGCCGATCTCCCAGGGCGGGGTGCCGGTGTACGCCGCGTCGAAGCCCTGGGTCCCCAGCCGCGGCTCGAGCTCCATCCCGTCGGTCACCGGCGGATTGTGACAGCAACGAGCGGCCGACCCGGTCTCGGGTGTGCGCTGACGGTGGTTGTCGTGTAGGGTTCGGTGGCCGACCCCCGTGTCGCCGCGCAGCTCCACCACAGCAGAACCACCCGTGCCCCACCTCCGCCGTCCCACGCGCGCGCAGACCCTCACCGTGGCCGTCCTCGCCGTGCTCGCCGCGGTGACCCCCGCGGTGGTCACGGCCGTGCACCATCGCGATGCCGCCGCGGTGCGCACCGCCGCCCTGGCCCCGCTGCCGCCGGCGCCGTCGCCGGCGCTCGCCCAGGCGCCGCCGCCCGCCACCGCCGCGCCGGTCGCCTCCGCGGCCGCGCCCCCGCCGGCACCGCCGCCTCCCACCTCGCGGCCGGCGGCCGGGCGGCTCACCATGGCCGGCTGCCCGCCGCCCCCGGCGCCGCCGCCGCCGTACGTGCCGCCCTGGCACCCCGCGGTGCTGGTGCCCGACGCCGCCCTGCCCGCCCCGGCGCCTGCCGACACCCCCGCGGCACTGCTCGCCGCGCTGAGCGGCAAGGGAATGTGGGTGTGGCAGTACCGGCGCACCGAGGGGGGCGCACCCCAGGCGATCGTCGACCGTGCCGCGGCGGCGGGGCTGCGCCAGATCTGGGTGCGGGTCGCCGACTCGCAGGACGGCTTCTACGGCGCCGACGAGCTCGCCCAGCTGGTGCCGCGGGCCCACGTGCGAGGGCTGTCGGTGATCGCATGGGGCTTCCCCCACCTCTACGACCCGGTCGCCGACGCCGCCTGGTCGAAGGCGATCCTCGACTGGCGGGGGCCGGCGGGCGACCGTGTCGACGGCTTCTCCGCGGATATCGAGACCGCCTCCGAGGGGGTCGCGCTCTCGGCCCGGCGCGCCGCCGTCTACCTCAGCCTGGTGCGGCAGGCCCGGGCCGGCCGTCCCCTGGTCGCCACCGTGTACCCGCCCACCGACCACTGGATGAGCGCCTACCCGTTCTCGGCGATGGCGCCGTACATCGATGCCTTCGCGCCGATGATCTACTGGGAGTGCCGCGACCCCGGCGCCGCCGCCGCCGAGGCGATCAGCCGCCTCGCCCGGCTGCGCCCCGTGCACCTCATCGGCCAGGCCTTCAGCTTCGGTGACGTCGCCGGGCGGGTCGACCTGCCCAGCGCCGCCGAGCTGGAGCGGTTCATGGCGGTGGGGCGCAGCGCGGGCGCGGTGGGCGCGTCGTTCTGGGTGTGGCAGAGCATGGGCGCGGAGGAGTGGGCCGAGCTCGCCGCCTTCCCCTGGCTGCGCTGACCGGTCAGTCCTCCAGCGCGTGCACCCGGACGCTCGGGACCGGCGTCAATGGTCATCCTGACGAGATCTTGCGGAAGTCCCAGCTCACCTCACGGTCGGGGACCAGCCGCAGCCACGCGTGCCTCCCGTCGTGGGGGATGCCGTCGCCGCCGCCGTGGTACTTGGCCGCCATCAGCCGCTCGGGCTCCTCGAGCTCGGGGAGGGGGAGGCCGGTGCGCGGCACCTCGCCGACCACCTCCACGCGGCCGCCCAGCTCGACGCCGCGGAGCTCGGCGTAGTCGACCCCGGCGTCGACCACCACCGCGGCGGCGGGGTTGGCGCGCAGATCGGCGTAGCGGCGGCTGCGGGTCAGCGAGGAGATCCAGATCGCGTGGCCGTCCCACACGAACCACAGCGGGCTGACGTGGGGGAGGCCGGAGGCGCCGACGGTGGCGAGGCGGCAGGTCCGCTCGGCGGCGAGGAAGGCGTCGCGCTCCTCCGGGGTCATGGCGATGCGCCGGCCGCGGCGCTGGGGGACGGTGCCCATGTCGCGAATGATGATTGCCTGGGGGCCGCCGATGCCCGACGATATGGGGCCTGCGCCCCCACCTCCCTCCCTCCGCAGCTCGACGCCGGCTCACGGCGCTGGCAGTGGCGGCGACGGTCGCCGCCCTGAGCCTCGCCGTGCCCGCGGCCACGCCCACGGCCGCGGCGCCCGCCGTGCCCGTCCCCGGCAGCCTGCCGGCGCGGGTGGCCGGCGCCGTCGACCTGGGGGCGGTGGCCGCCGGTGCCCCGGTGGAGCTCACCCTGGCGCTGCCGCTCCGCGACCGCGCCGCCCTCGAGGCCCGGGCGGGCGCGCTCATGGCCGGCCGCCCGGGGGCCGCCGAGCTGACCCCGGAGCAGGTCGCCGCCGCCCACGCCCCCGACCCGGCAGCGGTCGCCACGGTGGCGGTCTGGGCCCGGAGCGCGGGCCTGGAGGTGACGTCGGTGTCGGCGGACCGGACCCTGGTGGGGATCCGCGGCGCGGCCTCACGGGTGGGCGGCGCCCTCGGGGTGGGGCTGCACCGGTACCGCGCGGGCGACCTCGTGTACCGCTCCGCCGACGGGCCGGTGCGGCTGCCCGAAGCCCTCGCCGGGCGGGTCGAGGCGGTGCTCGGCCTCTCCGACCTGGGCAGCCACAAGGGCATGGCCCCGGCCCGTCCGGCGGCCGGCGTCAGCCCGACCCAGCCGGCCCGGGGGCCCGCCGACTTCTGGTCCTTCTACCACGCCCCGGCGGGCGACCGCGGCGAGGGGCAGACCATCGCGGTGATCGCAGCCGGCGACCTCGCCACCCCCGAGCGTGACCTCGTCGCCTTCGAGCGGACCTACGGCCTGCCCCGGGTGCCCTGGACCACGGTGACGACCGGCGCGGCCGCCGGCGGCGACACCCTCAACGACGTCGAGTGGGACCTGGACACCCAGTACGCCACCGCCTTCGCACCGGCGGTGGCCTCGCTGCTGGTCTACGACGCCCCCAGCCTGAGCGACGCCGACACCGTCGCCGCCCTGACCCGGTGGCTCACCGACGATCGCGCCCGCCAGGCCAGCTTCTCGGCGGGCGAGTGCGAGGACGTGGCGGTGCGCACCGGCTTCCAGCGGGCCACCGACAGCGTGCTGCTGCGCGCCGCCGCCGAGGGCAAGACCCTCTTCGCCCCCAGCGGCGACACCGGCTCCTTCTGCCCCAAGCTCGTCGATCTGCGCGACATCGGCCAGGCGACCCGGCCGCAGGCGACCTACCCCGGCTCGAGCCCGTACGCGGTGAGCGTGGGCGGGACCACCCTGGCGGAGGGCCCCGGCGCGCTCCGGGAGACCGCCTGGCGCGACGGCGGCGGCGGCATCGCCAGCACCGAGGACCAGCCTCCCCACCAGGCCGGCGCCGGCGGCAGCCTGGTGTCGGGCCATCGCGGCACCCCCGACGTCAGCCTCGACGCCGACCCCGACACCGGGTACTCGGTCATCGAGCACGGCAGAACGGTGATCGTCGGCGGCACCAGCGCGGGGGCCCCGGCCTGGCTGGGGATCTGGGCACGCGCCCAGGCGGCCCACGGCGGCAGGCTGGGCTTCGCCGCGCCGCTGCTCTACCGCCTGCCCGCGGGCGCCTTCCACGACGTCGTCGCCGGCTTCCAGGGGCTGTGGCCCGCGACCCCCGGCTGGGACTACACCACCGGCCGCGGCACCCCGGACATCGCCGTGCTCATCGCCGCACTCGGGTAGGGTTGTCGCATGTCCGAGCAGATCACCACCGTCACCCTCCACGTCGACCCCTGCTGCCCCTGGGCGTGGCTCACCTCGCGCTGGCTGGCCGAGGTCGAGCGCGTCCGCCCGGTCCGGGTCGTCACCCGCCTCATCGACCTCGCCGAGGCCAACCGCGGCAGGGAGGAGGGCCGCCAGCGCGACTCCCACGAGGCCGGCGAGCGCGCCTCCCGGGTGCTGGTCCAGGCCCGCCGCGAGGGCGGCGACCAGGCCGTCGCCCGCCTCTACACCGAGATCGGCGAGGCCTATCAGGAGCGCGCCGAGCCGCTCGCCGACCCTGCCGTCCTGCGCGCCTGCGCCAGCGCCGCCGGTCTCGACCCAGGACTGGTCGACCGCGCCCTCGACGACCCCGGGACCCTGGACGAGCTCCTCGCCGAGCACCGCGCCGCGGCCGAGCAGGGCGCCTTCGGCGCGCCGACCCTGACCCTCGAGGGCGCCGCCCCGATCTTCGGACCGGTGGTCGACGTGCGGGTCACCGGCGAGCTCGCCGGCGAGCTCTGGGACCACACCGCCTGGATGGTCCGGCACGGCAACTTCTTCGAGCTGAAGCGGGAGCGGGCGGGCAAGGCGAGGGTGGGGCGCTACGCCGCCGCCACCAGCGCGTCGTAGGCGGACGGGTCGCCGCCGCCCGGCGGCTGGTCACCGACGACGGCCGCGAGGTCGCGGCGCACGTCGACGAGGCCGCGAGCTTCCTGAGCCGCGGTCTCGGGCTGATGTTCCGCCGCGACCTCCCCGCCGGCCACGGCCTCGCCATCACCCCCTGCAACTCGATCCACATGTTCTTCATGCGCTTCTCCCTCGACGTCGCGTTCCTCGACCGCGACGGCCGGGTGGTGCGGGCCTACCACGGCATCCGTCCCTGGCGGATGAGCCGGCTGGTCCGCGGCGCGCGCACCGCCGTCGAGCTCCCCGCCGGGACTCTGAGCGCCGCCGGCGTGGAGAAGGGCACGGTGCTGCGGCTGGTCTGAGGCGCTCTGTGGTATCGTCACCACAAAATAACAGGCATGACGAACACGCCCCTCCGCTCCGCGGCGTCGCTTCTCGCCCGGCTCGTCGACACGGTCGCGCCGCGGCGGTGCGCGGGGTGCGACATCCGATCGGCCGAGATCCTCTGCGAGGTCTGCGTCGAGGTGGCACTGGCACTCCCTCCACCGGCGCCGCGGCCCACACCGTACGGGGTGTGCCGGGCGGCGCTGCCGTGGCGGCCGCCGGCGCGGGGCGCGGTGCACGCGGCCAAGTACCGCGGCTGCGGGCGGGCGATGCACGTCCTCGCCGCTGTCGCCGCCGAGAAGCTGGCGCCCGCACTGCTCGGAGGGCCCGCTCCGGAGGCGGTGGTGGCGGTGCCGCTCGGGTCGCGCCGGCGGAGGCTGCGCGGCTACAACCAGGCCGAGGTCGCGGCCGCCGCGCTGTGCGCCGCCTGCCGGCTGCCGCCGCCCCGCCGGGGGCTGCGGCGGGTGCGCGAGACCTTGCCGCAGGTGGGGCTGGGGGTGGACGAGCGGCGGCGCAACCTGGGCGCCGCCTTCGGCTGGGAGGGGCCACGGCTCGACGGCGGCACGGTGTGGCTGATCGACGACGTGGTCACGACCGGAAGCACCCTTGCGGCGGCTGCGTACGCACTGCAACAGGCCGGTGCGGGTCGTATCGAAGCCGTCGCGGTGGCCTCCTGCGACCGGCGCGGCGGCTGAGAATCCGCACCAACGAGGGTGCTGGGGAATCAACCGCATGGCGCTCCCTCTGCGCCGAGGTGTCCCGCACGCGCCCTCACCGGTCGACTGCAGGAGCGTGCCAACACCCGTGATCAGCACTGCCACCAACGCTCGCACCACCGAGGAGATGGCGCGTTACCTCGAGGCCCTGGGGCCGCTCCGGCCGCTCGTCGAGGACGACAGCCTCACCGAGATCATGGTCAACGGCACCGACATGGTCTACGTGGAGCGTGGCGGGAAGATCCTTCTCACCGACGTGCACTTCGACGACGAGAACCACCTGCTGCGCGTCATCGACCTCATCGTCTCCGCGGTGGGCCGGCGCATCGACTTCCGCCAGCCCCTCTGCGACGCGCGCCTGCTCGACGGCTCGCGCGTCAACGCGGTGGTGCCGCCGATCGCGGTCGACGGGCCGATGCTCACCATCCGGAAGTTCTCCAAGGATCCCTATCAGGCCTCCGACCTGATCCGGTTCGGCACCCTGACCGAGGCCTCGGCGGCATTCCTCAAGGCCTGCGTGCTGGCCCGCGCCAACATGGTCATCAGCGGCGGCACCGGCACCGGAAAGACCACCCTGCTCAACGTCTGCTCGAGCTTCATCCCGATCGACGAGCGCATCGTCACCATCGAGGACGCGGCCGAGCTGCAGCTGAACCAGGAGCACGTGTGCCGGATGGAGGCGCGGCCCCCGGACGTCAACGGCGAGGGCCGGGTCGGGATCCGCGAGCTGGTGATGAACAGCCTGCGGATGCGGCCCGACCGCATCGTCGTCGGCGAGTGCCGCGGCGGCGAGGCGCTGGACATGCTCCAGGCGATGAACACCGGCCACGACGGCTCGCTCACCACCATCCACTCCAACAATGCGCGCGACTGCCTCGCCCGCATGGAGACGCTGGTGCTGATGGCGGGCATGGACCTGCCGGTGCGCGCCATCCGCCAGCAGGTGGCGTCGGCGATCAACCTCATCGTGCAGCTGAGCCGGCTGAAGGACGGCTCGCGCCGGGTCACCTCCGTCACCGAGGTCGTCGGCATGGAGGGCGAGACGATCACGATGCAGGACATCTTCGTCTTCAAGTCGCTCGGCGCCGACGAGAACGGTCGGATCATGGGCGACTTCGTTCCCACCGGCATCCGCCCCCAGATCATCAACCGGCTGTTCGACATGGGCGTCCCCATGCCCCCGGAGCTGGCGCGTCTCTTCCCGGACCGCCGCACCTCCCAGCAGGCCACCGCGTTCGCCGACCGCCGCAAGCCATGACCATCCGGGGGCGGGATGCGGCCGAGCGCGCGCGGCACTGGGCGGAGCTGAGCAGGTCCGGCCGGGCGGTGCGCGCGCTGCCCGCGGGCGACGATCCCGACACCGACGCCGGCGAGGCCGCGCCTCACCATCGGGTCGTCGCCGCGTCACTCGCGGCCGCGACCGGGCTGGGCAGCGCCGCGCTCGGCGTCGCCTCCGGGGCGCCGCTGCCGGTGCAGGCGTCGAGCGCGACCCTGGACTCGAACCTGCTCGCGCTGACCAACCAGGACCGCACCAGCAACGGCGTCGGCGCGCTGCAGTGGAACTCCACCCTGGGGTCGATCGCCGACAACCGCCCGTACAACTGCAACGGGGTGATCGTCAACGGGCGTGCCCTGGACATGATCCAGCGCAACTACTTCGACCATCCCATCCTCGGCTGCGGCCAGATGGCCGATCGCATGGTCACCGCCGCGGGCGTGTCCTGGACCGCGTGGGGCGAGAACATCGAGTGGCAGTCCGGGGGCGGCGACCCCGCCTCGGCCGCCGCGGCGCTGAACACCGGCTTCATGAACAGCCCGCCCCACCGGGCCAACATCCTCAACGGCAACTACACCCAGATGGGGATCGGCTCCGAGCTCGGCAACGGCTGGTCCGACCAGCTCACCGGCTCGGGACCCTACGACGGTGTGTGGATGGTCGCCGAGGAGTTCGCCCGGTCCACCGGTGGCGGCGGCGGTGCTCCGGCGCCGGTGCCCGTGCCGGTGCGCACCCCCCGCCCGATCCCCCCGGTGAGGGTGCCGGTCCCGGTGCCGCACCCGCTGGTCCAGGCCCCCGCCCCCGCATCCGACCCCGCGCCCACCGCGGCCCCCACCCCGGCTCCGACCCCCACCCCCACCCCGTCGCCCACACCTCCGCCGTTCGTCCCCACCAGCCTGGCGCCGGCCGACGGCACCGCGGCCGGGGCCGGCACCGCATCGCCGGCGGCGGCGCCGCTCCTCTACACCCCCCAAGGCCTCCTCTCCGACTCCGTCGAGGGCGTCCTCGAGGGCCATCTCCTTGACTGACCACGCCGTCGTCGCCGCTCCCGCCGCCTCCCTCGGAGCCGGCACCGTCGTCGCCGTCGAGGGCGTGCGCAAGGCCTACCGGATCAGCCGCGAGCCCCGCGACGTGCTCGCCGGGGTGTCGCTCCAGGTCACCCGCGGCGAGTTCGTCGCCATCATGGGTCCGAGCGGCTGCGGCAAGAGCACCCTGCTCCACGTCCTCGGCGGCCTCGAGCCGCCCGACGCGGGTCGGGTGATCATCGACGGCCGCGACCTCTACTCCCTCGACGACGAGCGCCTCGCCGCCTTCCGCCGCGACCACATCGGCCTGGTCTTCCAGTTCTTCAACCTCATCCCCAGCCTGACCGCCGCCGAGAACGTCGCCCTGCCGCTGCGGCTGCGCGGGCGCGCCCGCGGCACCGCCCGCTGGGGCGGGCCCAACCGCCGCCGGGTGATCCGCCGCCGGGTGCACGCGCTGATGGACCAGCTCGACCTCCACGGCCTCCAGGGCCACGGGCCGGAGGAGATCTCCGGCGGGGAGCAGCAGCGCGTGGCCCTGGCCCGCGCGCTCGCGGTGGCCCCCACGGTGCTGCTCGCCGACGAGCCCACCGGCAACCTCGACTGGGCCACCGCCCACGAGGTGATGGCCCTGCTCGCGCAGCTCTGCCGCAGCGAGGGTCAGACCACCGTGGTGGTCACCCACGACGCCCGCACCGCCGCCTGGGCCGACCGGGTGCTGGTGATGCGCGACGGCGCCGTCGTCGACGAGGTCGACCTCGGCCGCCGCGACGCGACCGTCGCTCCCGACCCGGCACCGCTGGTGGCGCGGCTCGTCGAGCTGGGGCTGTGATCCCGTCGATCCTGCGGGGCTGGTTGCGGACCCGACCGCTGCGCGGCCTCCTCGCCGCCCTCGCGGTCGCCCTCGGCGTCGCCGCCCTGCTCGCCGTCCAGCTCACCCTCGCCGGGCTGGACGGCCAGGCGAGCAGCGCCCAGCGTCTCCGCGCCGGCGCCTCCGGGGTCGACGTCCGCACCGTCGCCGGCCCCGGCCTCGACGCCGGCGACCTCGCCACCCTGCGGGGCATCCACGGCGTCGCCGGGGTGAGCCCGCTGCTCCAGAAGAGCACCGTCGCCCGGGTGGCGGCGAGCGCCGTCGAGGGGCTCGACGTGTCGGTGGTGGGACTCGACGGCGGCCGCGCCGCGCTGCGTCCGCTCCACCTCGTCGGCGGCCGGCTGCCCGCCGACGGCGCCCTCACCGAGGCGGTGCTCGACCAGGGGGTGGCCGCCGCGCTGCGCTCCACCGGGGCGGCCCACGCCGTGCGCGTGGGCGAGACCGTCCGGTTGGTGACCAGGGACGGCGACCGGGTCTTCACCGTGGTCGGCCTCACCGCCGCCGGCGCCGGGGGGCCGGCCTTCTCCGGCCCCGCCGTGTTCGTCAGCCGCGCCGCCGCCGAGGGGCCCTTCGGGCTCGGCCTGCGCACCCCGCTCGCGGCCATTCGGCTCGCCCCGGGCGCCAGCGCGACGGCGGTGGCCACCGCCGTCGATGCGCGGCTGGGCGGCGCCGCCCTCGCCATCGACCCGCGCGCCGGCGCCGCCGGCCCGCTCGACCAGATCCGCCCGCTGCTGCTGCTCGTGGTCGCGCTCGCCGGCCTGATCTGCGCCGGGGTGAGCGCCAACACCACCGCGCTGGCGGTGAGCGAGCGCCGCCGGGAGATCGGCCTGCTCCGCGCCGCCGGCGCCGGTCCCCGGCAGGTGCTCCGCCTGCTGCTCGCCGAGGCCGCCGTGCTCGGCGCCGCCGGCGCGGCCCTGGGGCTGGTGGCGGGGGCGCTGCTCGGCGCGGTGGCGGTCGCCCGCCTCGGCGCCGCAGGCCTGCCCGCGCCCCCCCTGGCGCTGGAGCCCTGGCGGCTGGTCGACGCCGCCGCCGCCGGCCTCGCCGCCTCCGTGCTCGGCGCCCTGCTGCCCGCGCTCGCCGCCACCCGGGTGGCGCCGCTGAGCGCGCTGCGGTCGGCCGCCGAGCCGTCGCGCCAGCGTCCCTCCTGGCCGCTCGCCGCCGCCGGGGTGGCCCTCGCCACCGCCGGGCTGGCGGCGGCGAGCAGCACCAACGTCACCGCCGTGGTCGGCGGCTGCGCCGCCCTGCTGGTGGGCGCCGCCCTCTGCCTGCCGCTGGTCGCCGGCCCGCTGCTCCGCGGCGTCGGCGCCGCGCTGAGCCCGGTGGCGCGCACCGCCCCGGTGGCCGCCGCCGCGCTCGCCCGCCGCCGCCGCCGCACCGCGCTCACCCTCGCCGGCCTGGTGGTCAGCGTGGCCACGGCGACGGCGCTCAGCGCGCTGAGCTCCGGCGCGCTCACCGCCGGCGACCGCTGGGTCACCCAGATGTTCGTCGGCGACGTCGTCGTCCACAGCCCGGCGACCCAGCCCGGTTCGATCGCCCAGCTGGTGGCCGCCACCCCCGGGGTGCGCGAGGTGACCCCGGTGCGCTTCCTCCCCGCCGCGGCCCAGGGCAGCTCGATCGGCCTCGCCGCGATCGACCCCATCGCCTACCAGGCGAGCAGCGCTCTCGACGTGGTCGAGGGCGGCCGCGGGGCGGCGCTCACCGCCCTCGACGTCAGCCCGTCGGTCCTGGTCCCCCAGGACCTGGCGACCGCGAACGGCTGGCACCGGGGCAGCACCATCGCCCTGAGCGCGGGCGGCAACCAGCTCCAGGTCACCGTCGCCGGCGTGGTCGCGCACTCGCTGCCCGCGGGCGACGGGCGCGAGGCGCTGCTGATCGGCGACGGCATCGCCCGCCGCCTCTACGGCGACGCCGCCGGCGGCTTCGACGTCCTCCAGGTGGTGACCAGCGACAGCGCCGCGCTGCCGGCCATCTCCCGGGTGGCGGCGCTCTACGGGATGAACGCCGTGCCGGTCACCACCATCCGCGACGACGCCCGTCAGGCGCTCGGCCACACCCTCGCGCTGCTCGGGGTGCTCAGCTGGGTGGCGGTCGGGATCGCGATGCTCGCGGTGGTGAACACGCTGCTGGTCAACGCCCGCCAGGGCACCCGCGAGCTCGCCCTGCTGCGCGCCGCCGGGCTCAGCCGCCGGAGGGCGGTGCGGCTGGTGCTCACCGAGGCCGGCCTGCTCGCCACCACCGGCACCGTCCTCGGGGTCGCCGCCGGCTGCGGGCTGGCGCTGCCGCTGCTCCGTGCCGGGTCGTCGCCGGGCTTCCGGCCGCAGTTCGTGCTCCCGGTGGGGTCGGCGCTCGCGGCCCTGGTCGCGGTGGTGGTGGGCTCGCTGCTCGCCGCCGCGCTGCCGGCACGGCACGCCTCACGGGCGGCGATCGTCGCCGCCATCCGACACGACTGATAGTCTGAGATCATGGTGCCCCTATGAGCCGTCTCACCCGGATCCTCGGCGATCCCATCAAGAAGGACGTCCGTCGCGCGGGCTCGACGGTCGACACGATCAACGCGCTCGAGGAGCAGTTCGAGGCCCTCAGCGACGAGGAGCTGCGCGCCAAGTCCGCGGAGTTCCGCGAGCGCCTGGGGGTCGAGGGCCCCGACCTCAGCCTCGGCCAGCCGGTCACCGTGGGCATCACCGGCGACGAGGACGAGGAGGACGAGGGCGCCGAGGAGGACCGCCGCGAGATCGAGATGGCCGAGCGCGAGCGCGACCGGATCCTCGACGAGATCCTCCCCGAGGCCTTCGCCTGCGTCCGCGAGGCGTCCCGCCGGGTCCTGGGGATGCGCCACTTCGACGTCCAGCTGATCGGTGGCATGGTGCTCCACCAGGGGAAGATCTCCGAGATGCGCACCGGCGAGGGCAAGACCCTGGTCGCCACCCTCCCGCTGTACCTCAACGCGCTGCTGGGCAGGGGCGCGCACCTGGTGACCGTCAACGACTACCTGGCACGGCGTGACGCGGGCTGGAACGGTCCCCTGTACCACGCGCTGGGCATGACCGTGGGCGTCATCGCCCACGAGATGTCGCTGATCTACGACCCCGAGTACCACGACGACAGCCACTTCGACCCGCGGCTGCGCAACCTGCGGCCGTGCTCGCGGCGCGAGGCCTACGCCACCGACATCACCTACGCGACCAACAACGAGCTCGGCTTCGACTACCTCCGCGACAACATGGCGGTGACCGTCGAGCAGTGCGTGCAGCGCCGCCTCTGGTACGCGATCGTCGACGAGGTCGACTCCATCCTCGTCGACGAGGCGCGCACCCCGCTGATCATCAGCGGTGAGGCCGACGAGCCCACCGAGAAGTACTACACCTACGCTCGCCTCATCCCCCGCCTGGTGGCGGAGGAGGACTTCACCAAGGACGAGAAGACCAAGTCGGCGGCGCTCACCGAGGAGGGCATCTCCAAGATCGAGAGGTGGACGGGCCTCAAGAACGTCTACGACCTCGAGCACGCCGCCGACGCCCACCAGATCAACCAGGCGCTGCGCGCCCACGCGCTCTACCTGCGCGACCGCGAGTACATCGTCAAGGACGGCGAGGTGATCATCGTCGACGAGTTCACCGGCCGCACCATGCCGGGACGGCGCTGGTCGGACGGGCTCCACCAGGCCATCGAGGCGAAGGAGGGGGTGAAGGTCCAGCAGGAGAACATCACCCTGGCGACCATCACCTTCCAGAACTTCTTCCGGCTGTACCGCAAGCTGGCGGGGATGACCGGCACGGCGCTCACCGAGGCCGAGGAGTTCCACAAGATCTACTCGCTGGACGTGATCCCCATCCCCACCAACCGGCCGATGATCCGCAAGGACGAGTCCGACCTCATCTACAAGACCGAGGAGGGCAAGTTCAAGGCGGTCGCGGAGGAGATCGCGGAGCGCGCCGAGAAGGGGCAGCCGGTGCTGGTGGGCACCACCTCGATCGAGAAGAGCGAGCGGCTCTCGCACCTGCTGGAGAAGCGCGGCATCGTCCACAACGTGCTCAACGCCAAGCAGCACGAGCGGGAGGCGAGCATCGTCGCCGAGGCGGGCAAGGCGGGGGCGGTGACCATCGCCACCAACATGGCCGGCCGCGGCACCGACATCGTGCTCGGCGAGGGCGTGGCCGACGCCGGCGGGCTCTACATCATCGGCACCGAGCGGCACGAGTCGCGCCGCATCGACAACCAGCTGCGCGGCCGCTCCGGGCGCCAGGGCGACCCTGGCGAGACCCGCTTCTTCCTCTCGTTCGAGGACGACCTGATGCGCGTCTTCGGCGGTGACCGCATGCAGGGCCTGATGGACCGGCTGCGCATCGACGAGGACACGCCCATCGAGTCGCGGATGGTGACCCGCCAGATCGAGGGCGCCCAGTCGCGCGTCGAGGGCCAGAACTTCGACTCCAGGCGCCACGTCGTCGAGTACGACGACGTCATGAACAAGCAGCGCGAGGTCATCTACGGCGAGCGCCGGAAGATCCTCGAGGGCACCGACACCCGCACCAACCTGATGAGCATGATCGACCGGCTGGTCGCCGCCGAGGTGCCCACCTTCTGCGAGGGCCGCAACCGCGACGGCTGGGACCTCGAGGGGATGTGGGAGCGGTTCCGGCAGATCGCCCCGCTGCCGCCGGTGGACGAGGTCGACCTCGACAGCCTCGGCGACGGCGTCGAGGCGATCGCCGAGGCGGTCACCAACGAGCTGGTCGCCGGCTATGAGGAGAAGGAGACCCAGTACGGCGAGGACACGATGCGCTACGTCGAGCAGCGCGTGATGCTCGAGGTGATCGACCAGAAGTGGCGCGCCTACCTCACCCAGATGGATCATCTTCGCGAGGGCGTGGGCCTGGTCGGCTACGGCCAGAAGGACCCGCTGATGGAGTACAAGAGCCAGGCCTTCGAGGCCTTCGGCGAGCTCACCGAGGAGATCCAGCGCGACATCGTGCGCCTCCTCATGCACGTGCAGATCCAGCTCCAGGCGCCTCCCGTGCCGGCGCCGGACCAGCCCACCGACGGTCCCCCCGACGCCGCCGGCAGCGAGGACGCGGACGCGGAGGAGCCGTCACCGGAGGCCGACGCCGGCGACGACGTCCCGCCCGCCGCCCGCCCCGCCGCCGCCCAGGCGAGCGCCGGACTGGCCCGGGCCGCGGCCCGCGCCCGCGCCACCCCGGGGGCCGCCCCGGCCGCGGCCGCCGCAGCCGGCGGCGCCGTGATCGCCGCCCCCACCCCGCGGGTGCGCAACGTCGTGGAGAGCTCGTCGGAGGGCAGCCGGCAGGTCTCGGGGTCGGCGACGCCGGGCAACGGCGGCGGTGCCGACGCCCACGGCAAGGTGGGCCGCAACGACCCCTGCCCGTGCAACAGCGGCCTCAAGTACAAGCGCTGCCACGGACGCTACGAGTAGCCCCACCCTCCCCTCGATCAGCGCGGTCACCGTGGCCACCCACGACATGGCCGCGGCGGTCCGCTTCTACCGCCTGCTCGGCCTCGAGGTCGCCCACGGCGGGGAGGCCGCGGGGTTCACCTCGCTGCGGCTCGCGGACGGACGGTTTCTCAACCTCATCCTCCAACCCCCGGAGCGGCGATGGTCGTGGTGGGGGCGCCTGATCCTCCACGTCGACGACGTCGACGCCGTCCACCGCCGGGTGGTCGCCGCCGGCCTCCATCCCGAGGCGCCGCCGCGCGACGCCGAGTGGGGCGAGCGCTACTTCCACCTGCTGGATCCCGACGGGCACGAGGTGAGCATCGCGCGGCCGCTTCGGTGAGGGATGCGCGGCCGCTCCTCCTCCTCGACGTCGACGGCGTGCTCCTGCCCTTCCCCGACCGGCGCCCCGGCTTCGACGGAGTGGGCCTCGAGGGCGCTCCGCACGGCTTCCACGCCAACCACGGCGTCTGGCTGGGCGAGCTGGCTCAGCGCTACGAGCTGGCCTGGTGCACGATGTGGGGAGAGCGCGCCAACCTCGACATCTGCCCCCGCCTGGGGATGCCGCCGCTGCCGGTGATCGAGCTCTGGGACGAGGAGCACGGCCTCGACCGGTGGAAGCTGCCGGGCGTGGAGCGGTTCGCCGGCGGGCGGCCGCTCGCCTGGGTCGACGACTCCTTCGACGCCTCCACCCGCGCCTGGGCGCGGGCGCGGCCGGCGCCGACCCTGCTGCTGGGAGTGGCCCCGCGCACCGGCCTGAGCCGGCGCCACGTCCGCCGGCTGGCGGCCTTCGCCCGGACGGTGGCGTCGTCGTACGATTGATCGATGAGCGAGCTGACCTCCCGAGCCGAAGACCTGTACCTCAAGGTGACCCAGCTCCGGGAGCATCTTTGACCTCGAGGGCAGGCGGACACGGCTCGCCGAGCTCGACACGGAGCTCGCCGACCCCTCGCTCTGGGACGATCCACGCCGCGCCGGGACGCTGAGCCAGGAGGCCTCGCGGCTCCGCGACGAGCTCGGCGGCTGGGAGCGTCTCGACCGCACCGCCCGCGACGCCCGCGACCTCGCCGGCCTGCTCGACACCGAGCCCGACGATGCGGTCGCGGCCGACCTCCGGAGCGAGCTCGACGCGATGGAGAAGGAGCTGTCCACCCGCGAGGTGGCGATGCTCTTCACCGACCCGTACAGCGACCACGCGGCGCTGATCAGCGTGCACGCGGGGGCCGGGGGCGTCGACTCCCAGGACTGGGCGGAGATGCTGGTGCGCATGTACCTCCGCTGGGCCGAGGAGCACAAGTTCGCGGCCGAGTTCATCGAGGAGTCGGTGGGGGAGGAGGCGGGGATCAGGTCGGCGACCATCCGGATCGCGGGCGACCGCACCTTCGGCCGGATGCGCGCCGAGCGCGGCGTCCACCGGCTGGTGCGGCTGAGCCCGTTCGACTCGGCGCACCGCCGCCAGACCTCCTTCGCCCTGGTCGAGGTGAGCCCCGAGATCGAGGACGACGTCAGCGTGGAGATCGACCCCGAGGACGTCCGCGTCGACGTCTTCCGGAGCAGCGGCGCCGGCGGCCAGCACGTCAACAAGACGTCGTCGGCGGTGCGGCTCACCCACCTCCCCACCAACACCGTGGTCACCTGCCAGAACGAGCGCTCTCAGCAGCAGAACCGCGACGTCGCCTGGCGGATCCTCCGCTCCCGGCTGCTCACCCTTCAGCAGGCGGCCCACGCCGAGCACCTCGCCGAGCTCAAGGGCGACTCGCTGCCCGCGGAGTGGGGCAGCCAGATCCGGTCCTACGTGCTGCAGCCCTACACGATGGTCAAGGACCACCGCACCGGGGTCGAGGTGGGCAACGCCCAGGCGGTGCTCGACGGCGCGATCGACCCGTTCATCGAGGGGTACCTGCGCTGGTCGGCGAAGGAGCAGAACGGGGGCTCGCCGAACGGCGCCTGAGACCGGGCCCTCCGCGGCCCCGGTACCCCGGCTATACTCCGTCCGATTCCCGTCCCGGGCCCAAATCCGCTCGACGCCACCGTGCGAGCCCGCCGGGAACCTCGGGTGGGTGGCCGGCCGGCCACTCGGGGGGAGCCCTGCCGGAGCCGAATCGGAGCGTACCCAGTGCACGCACCGACGACGGTGTCGCCGTCCCGCGACGACGGGGACCGGTCCCGTGACCCGGTCCCCTGGGGGGCCATCCGGCAGCCGGAGAACCTGGACGCCAGCGTTCCCGGGGTCGCCCGTGGCCATGTCGCGCTCGCCGCCGACCCCGCCCTGCGCCCGATCATCAGCTTCCACGGGGTCAACAAGACCTACCCCAACGGGACCGTGGCGCTGCGTGACATCAACCTCGGCATCAACGAGCGCGACTTCGTCTTCCTGGTGGGGGCGAGCGGTGCCGGCAAGTCGACGCTGGTACGGCTGCTCATCCGCGAGGAGGCGGCGAGCAGCGGGCGCATCTTCGTCAACGGCACCGAGCTCACCAACCTGCCCAGGCGCCGCCTGCCCCGGCTCCGCCGCGGCATCGGCATCGTCTTCCAGGACTACAAGCTCCTGCCCCGGCAGACGGTGGCGCAGAACGTCGCCTTCGCCCTCCAGGTCACCCACCCCGGCCAGCGCCACCTCAAGGCGAAGGTCGAGGAGGCGCTCTGGATCGTCGGCCTCGAGGACAAGATCAGCAAGTTCCCCGAGGAGCTCAGCGGCGGCGAGCAGCAGCGCGTGGCCATCGCCCGCGCCCTCGTCCACAAGCCGCGCATCTTCCTCGCCGACGAGCCCACCGGGAACCTCGACCCCGACACCTCCTGGGGCATCGTGCAGCTGCTGTTGCAGATCAACCACCGCGGCACCACCGTGGTGATGGCCACCCACAACCGCGAGGTCGTCGACCTGGTGCGCCGCCGGGTCATCGCCATCGAGGGCGGACGGGTGGTGCGCGACGAGCAGGAGGGTCAGTACCTCAAGGACGGCGAGGCGACGATCGGATGATCGGCCTGGTCAACAGCCTGCGCTTCGCCCTGGTCAGCGCCGGCCAGAACTTCTATCGCAACCTGGCGGTGTCGCTGGCGGCGGTGTTCACCATGGCGCTGATCCTGCTCATGGTCGGGATCACCCAGCTCGGCACCCACATGCTCGACCAGGTGCTCACCACCGAGCAGGCGCGGGCGAGCAACATCAAGGTCTACCTCGAGGACGGGGTGTCGCTGGCGTCGATCGAGAACCTGCGCCGCCACCTCGCCGCCGACCCCCGGGTGGCCGGCGTCCACTTCGAGAGCAAGGACGACGCCGCCCGGGAGGCGGCCTCGCAGAAGGAGCTCGGCGACTCGCTCAAGGTGCTCGGCAGCAACCCGCTGCCGGCCTCGCTGAACCTCGACCTCCACCGCCTCGGCGACCTGCCCGCCATCGACCGGATGGTTCGGCTCAACGCGGTCGTGGCCCACGACACCCACCCCACCGACTACAACCCCGACGTCATCCACAAGCTGCAGGGCCTGATCGTGGCGCTGCAGCTGATCGCCCTGGTGATCGGCATCGTGCTCGCGGTGATCAGCGTCGTGATCATCATGAACACCATCCGCACCGCGGTGTACGTCCGCCGACGAGAGATCGAGATCATGAAGCTGGTGGGCGCCACCGACTGGTTCGTGCGCGTGCCCTTCATCCTCGAGGGGGTCTTCGGCGGGGTGCTCGCCGCCCTGGTCGCCGGGGCGGTGATCAGCGCCCTGTACAAGCCGGCGGTGACCAACCTGCGCTCCACCCTGTTCATCTTCCCGCTGACGTACGACGGCCCCTACCTGGGGGTCCTCATCGTCCTGCTGCTCGCCGCCGGCGTCGGTCTCGGCGCCTTCGGCAGCTACCTGGGGGTCCGCCGCTTCCTCACCGCCTGAGCAAACGTCCCCGCCCACGTCCCACCACACCACGGCTCTTCCGCCAGGAGAGATCCCCGCCATGCCCCAGCCGACTCCGCGGCGACGCGGCCTCCGCGCCGCCACCGTCTGCCTGCTCGTCGCCGTGCCCTCCCTGCTGCTGGGCGCAACCCCGAGCCACGCCGACCAGATCAGCGACAAGCAGCACCAGCGCGACCAGGTCGGAGGCCTCATCGGCAGGCTCCAGGGGAACATCGCCGTCCTCCGCACCCGGGAGGGGCAGCTGCGCGCGGTCATCGCCCGGCTCGACGGCCAGATCGCCACCCAGCAGCAGGCGGTGGCCACCGCCCAGGCCACCCTGACACGGCTCGCCGCCGACCTGGTCGCCGCCCAGCAGAAGCTCCAGGACGCCCGCGACCGGCTCGCCGCCGATCGCGAGATCCTCGCCCGCGAGGTGGTGGCGATCTACAAGATGGGCACCAACACCGCGATCAACAACCTGCTGAGCAGCGAGAACTTCGCCCAGTTCTGGCAGCGCTACATCAACGTGCGGCGGGTGGCCGGCGGCCAGCACGACGTGGTCGCGAAGGTGCACCGGGAGGCCGACGCGGTCGACGCGCTGGTGACCCGGATCAGCACCGACAAGGCCACCCAGACCCAGGTCACCAACGACCTCAGCAGCCAGGAGCGGCAGCTGGAGGCGGGCCGGTCGCAGCGGACCGCGGAGCAGGCGGCGCTCGCCGTCGTCGAGGCCGACGACCAGCGGCAGCTCGCCCTCGCCGAGCAGAGCGCCCGCGAGCTCGAGGCCCAGATCAGCGCCCTCAAGCGGGCCCAGGAGGAGGCCAAGCGCCGCGCCGGCGGCAGCGGGCGCTTCCTCTGGCCGCTCACCGGCGAGATCACCCAGGGCTTCGGCTGCACCCCCTACCCGTTCGAGCCGTACGACCCCAGCTGCCCGGGACGCCACTTCCACAGCGGCCTCGACATCGCCACCGTCTACGGCACCCCGGTGGCCGCCACCGACAGCGGCGTCGCCTACGACTTCCCCAGCTCGTACGGCTACGGGAACCACGTGATCCTCGTCCACGGCAACGGCTGGGTCTCGATCTACGGGCATCTCAGCCGCTTCGCGGTCGGCAACGGCGACGCCGTCCACGCCGGCCAGGTGATCGGCTACGAGGGCAGCAGCGGCAACTCCACCGGCCCCCACCTTCACTTTGAAATCCGCTTCAACGACGTCCCCCGCAATCCCCTACAGTACCTGCCGTGATCCCGACGCCCCCACCGGGAGGCGCACCGACCGGTTCTGCGGGCTCGGGCCCGAGCCTGCCCCAGCCGCCGATGAGCTGGGGACCGGTGTCGCCGTCCTCACAACGCGGTGCCCCGCCACCCCCGCCACAGCGCCGGCTGCCCGCCGTGCTGATGGTGCTGAGCGTGCTGGTCGGCTGCTATCTGACCGGGCTGGCGGTGAACAACCTCTCCGGCACCCGCGCCGCCGGGGTGCTCGACGTGGTCTTCCCCCACGTCGGCCACAACCGCGTCAACACCGCCAGCATCAACAGCGCCTGGGACGTCATCCAGCAGCAGTACGTCATCCGCGACGTCGGCGCCACGGTGGGCACCCAGGGCGCCGAGAGCGGGCTGATCGAGGGGCTGCGCGCCAGGTACAACGACCGCTTCTCGGCCTTCTACACCGCCGACCAGTACGCCACCCTGAAGCGCGACCTGAGCGGCCGCCGCAACGGCAGCATCGGCATCACCCTGGAGGCGCGGTGTGACGGCGCCACCCTCTGCCCTCCCGGCGCCACCCCGACGGTGGTGGCCATCGAGGACGTGCTCAGGAACCAGCCGGCCGACCGCGCCGGACTGCGCAACGGCGACATCATCGTGGCGGTGGCGGGCACCCCGATCGCCGGCCTCGGCGCGGACGCCACCACCCGGCTGGCGAAGGTCGGTCCGCTGATCCGCGGCCCCGCCGGCACCCCGGTCACCATGGTGGTCCAGCGCGGCACCCAGCAGATCACCGTCACCGTGACCCGCGCCGACCTGCAGATCGCCTCCGCCTACGCCCAGAAGCTGGGGACGGTGCTCTACCTGCAGATCACCGCCTTCGACGAGAACACCGGGGAGATGCTCCGCACCCTGCTCCAGGGCGGCCTCAAGGGCGGGGTCAGCGGCATCGTGCTCGACCTGCGGCACAATCCCGGTGGGCTGGTGACCGAGGCCCAGTCCAGCGCCAGCGAGTTCCTCACCCCGAAGCCCGGGGTGGAGGAGGACGTGCTGGTCCGCCGCGGCCGCCTCGCCCCCGACGGCAACCCCACGAGCGCCGAGAACGTGCAGCGTGACCGGATCGAGTCCGGCGGACTGGCGCCCACCCAGCCGCTCGCCGTGCTGATCGACGGCAGCAGCGCCAGTGCGGCGGAGATCGTCGCCGCCGCCCTCCACGACTACCACCGGGGCACCCTGGTCGGCCAGAAGTCGTTCGGCAAGGGCTCGGTGCAGCAGGACTTCGGGCTCCCCGACGGCGCCGACCTCCACCTCACCGTCGAGAAGTGGTTCGGACCCGGCGGCGAGACCATCGACGGCACCGGGATCACCCCCGACATCAGCGCCGCCCTCCCCGACGACGACCACCGCTTCCACCTCGAGGCGCAGTCGCCGCCGCCCAGCGCCGACTCCCAGCTCCAGGCGGCGCTGGCCGCGCTGACCGGCACCAAGGCGGCCTGAGGTGGCCGAGCGGTACGACGTCGCGATCATCGGGGGTGGGTCGGGTGGCTACGTGGGCGCGATCCGTGCCAGCCAGCTGGGGCTGCGCACCGTGCTGGTGGAGAGCGACAAGGTGGGCGGCACCTGCCTCCACCGCGGTTGCATCCCCACCAAGGCGCTGCTCCAGACCGCGGCACTGCTCGACTCCGCCCGCTCCTCGGCCCGGCTGGGGGTCCGCATCGCCGACGTCGCGCTCGACTGGCCGGCGGCGGCGCGCAACCGCGACCAGGTGGTCGGCCGGCTGCACCAGGGGGTGCAGGGGCTGCTGCGCAAGAACAGGGTGACGGTGCTGGCGGGCCGGGGGCGCCTGCTCGGCCCCGGCCGGGTCGGGGTCTCCGCGACCGGCGGGGAGGAGACCGAGGTCGAGGCCGGGGCGGTGATCCTCGCCACCGGCTCGCGGGTGCGCAGCCTGCCCGGGCTCGACCTCGACGGCCGCACCGTGATCAGCAGCGACGACGCCCTGGTGCTCGACCACGTGCCCGCGTCGGTGATCGTGCTCGGCGCCGGCGCGGTCGGGGTCGAGTTCGCATCGATGTTCCGCAGCATGGACGCCCAGGTCACCGTCGTCGAGGTCGCCGACCGGCTGGTGCCGCTCGAGGACGAGGCGATCGGCCCCGAGCTGCAGCGCGCCTTCGAGCGCCGCGGCATCCGCTGCCTGGCCGGCGCCCGCCTCGACCCCGCGTCGGTGCGGCGCGACGGCGGCGGGGTCTCGGTCAACGTGAGCGGCCCCGCCGGCGAGGAGCGCCTCGAGGCCGAGGTGCTGCTGGTGGCGGTGGGCCGCCAGGCGAACCTCGAGGAGCTGGGCATCGAGGGCACCGCCATCGCCGTCGACCGGGGCGTGGTGCGGGTCGGCCCCACCCTGGCCACCGCCGAGCCCGGGGTCTACGCCGTCGGCGACATGGTCGGCGGCTTCCAGCTCGCCCACAAGGCGATGCACGAGGGGGTGATCGCCGCCGAGGCGATCGCCGGCCGCGACCCCCACCCGCTGCAGCCGCGGCTGGTCCCCCGCACCACCTACTGCACCCCGCAGATCGGGTCGCTGGGGCTGGGCGAGGCCGAGGCCCGGGCCGCCGGCCACGACGTCCGCACCGGCGTCTTCCCCTTCCGCGGCAACGGCCGGGCCCTGATCTGGGGCGAGGCGGACGGCTTCTGCAAGGTGGTCGCGGACGCCGCCACCAACGACGTCCTCGGCGTCCACCTCATCGGCCACGAGGTCACCGAGCTGATCGCCGGCCCGGCGCTCGGCGCCCTCCTCGAGGTCACCCCCCTCGAGCTGTCCCGGGCGATCGCCCCCCACCCCACCCTGAGCGAGGTGCTCGGCGAGGCGGCCCTCGCGCTGAGCGGCGAGGCGATCCACCTCTGACGGCGGTGTGACGGCCCCGTGCGATACCGCACGGTGATGTGACCCCGGGGCGGCGGGCGACTGGGTAGGTTGTGAGCGTGTCCAGTCTCTCCGGCGTCCCCCGCCGCAGCATGGCGGCACG
Source organism: Candidatus Dormiibacterota bacterium (assembly GCA_036495095.1). Taxonomy (NCBI): domain Bacteria; kingdom Bacillati; phylum Candidatus Dormiibacterota; species Candidatus Dormiibacterota bacterium. The sequence continues at coordinate 36,577 of DASXNK010000129.1, forward strand.
GGGGGTGGCGGATTTGGGCGCGGCGGCCCGTACCGTCCCGTCCCGTCTGCTGATGTCGGTGCGCGCTGCCGCCGCCACCTGGTCGCTGGTCGCCGTGATGCTGGCGGTCTGGGGCGTGGAGCGGGCGGTCGAGGGGCAGATGCACGGCGGCCGGCCGATCGGGCTCCTCTCGCTGGGCGCGCTGCCGAACTTCAGCGTCGTGGGCCGGGGTGGCAGCACCGACTGGTGGCGGTACGTCAGCAGCGCCCTGCTCCACCAGAGCCCGCTCCACCTCGCCGGCAACGTCACCGGCGTGCTCGTGGTCGGCACCCTGGTCGAGCGCCTCTACGGCCCCCTGGTGACGGTGGCGACCTTCACCCTCACCGCGGTCGCCGCCGGAGCCCTCTGGGTCGCCGCGGGCGGTGCCGGGCTGATTCCGCTGGGCACCTACACGGTGGGCGCCTCCGGCGGGCTCTGCGGCCTCATCGGCCTGCTGGTGATGTACGGGCGCCGCCCCCACCCGGGGGGCGGCCGCAGCCAGCCCACCGCCGCGCGGATCCGGGCGCTGGCGGCGACCGGCCTGGTGCTCCTCAGCGGCGCGGCGCTCCCCGGGGTGACCAACCTGGCCCACGCCGCGGGGCTCTCCTGCGGCCTGCTGCTCGGTGCCCAGGTGCCACCGTTGCCGGGCCACGGCGGCCGCCGCCTCCGCCCCGTCGAGCGTGCGGTGCTCGTGGTGGTGCTGGCGGTGGCGGTGCTGGCGCTGGTCATCGCCGGCGTCCACCTCGGCGGCCGCCTGCTGGAGCCCCGGTAGGTCTCAGCCGCAGCTGGTCAGGGTCAGGATGTCCGGCGTCTCGGAGAGGGTCACCCCCGAGGCCCGGGCGGCGTGGGCGGCGAGCACCCGCCGCAGCAGCGCGTGATCGGCCCCGGGGGCGGCGGCGAGGGCGACCCGCATGCAGGCGGTCGCCCCGCTGGTCCAGGCCACATCGGCGTCCCCGTGCCAGGCCGCCGCGGCGACCTCGGCGTCGGCGGTGGTGATCGCGCCGGTGGCGGCGGCATGGTCGAGCAGCAGGCGCAGGCCGAGCTCGCCGAGCACCCCACGGTCGAACACCGGACCGGCCGGCGCTGGGGTGGCGAGGTGCACGGCGGGCGCGGTGCCGCCGAGGAAGCGCTGCGGCTCGAGGATCTCGGCGCTGGTGGTCGGCGGGGTGCGGAAGGCGGCGTCGACCCCCGCCTGGCCGCGCACCGCGGCGAGGGCGCGGACGAAGGTCGCGCCGGCGCCGTAGGGGAAGCGGAGGATGGCGGCGAGCGGCGCCGGGGTCTCACCCCGCACCCCGGTGGCCGCGTCCCGCTCGAGCAGGGCGCGGGTCCGCTGGGAGGCGGGGAGCGAGGCGAGGTACTCGTCCTCGATGCGCACCGCGTCGCCCTCGACGAGCGCCGCGAACGCCTGGGCGCGCTCGTCGGTGACGCCGTCGAGCTGGGGGCGGTCGACGCCGAACCACTGGTCCTGGAGGGCGTGGGTCAGCTCGTGGACCAGCACCTCGCGGACGAAGGGGGTGGCGGCGCTGCCGCGCACCAACAGGGTCCGGGAGGCGTGCTCGTAGAGGCCGACCAGGCCCTCCGCCTGGGAGCGGCGGGCGGCGGCGGCGAGGTCGACGCTGCGGGGCACCAGCTGCAGCGCGTGGATGTCGGAGGCGAGGGTGGGATCGATGCCGCCGCCGCCGGCGCGGGCCCGGAAGGCGGCGTCGTCGAGCAGGAGCACCCGCACCGGGGTGGTGAAGCGCAGCCCGCGGTGTGTCTCGACGAAGCGCTCGGCGTCGGGCACGAAGGCCTCGAGGCTGGGCGGGTCGGCGGGCGTGGGCACCGCCGTGGGCGACGCTGCGGCGGTCGCCGGGGCGGGGGCCGCCACCGCCGGGGCGCTCGGGGCGGAGCTGCACCCCGCCGCGGTCAGGGCGGTGGCGACGGCCACCGCCGCGAGGGTTCGAGCGCTACGCGGCAAGATCTCGCAGGATGGCGGCGAGCGACGGGCGGCGCAGCCGGCGGAGCGCGGTGGTCTCGATCTGCCGGGCGCGCTCCCGGGTGACGCCGAGGCGGCGGCCCACCTCCTCGAGGGTGCGCTGGTGGTCGTCGACCAGGCCGAAGCGGAGCTGGATCACCCGCCGCTCGCGCGGGGTCAGCGCGGTGAGGATGGACTCGATCTCGCTGCGCACCACGCCGGTGGCGACGGTCGTCTCCGGGCCCGGAGCGGCGTCCTCGATGAGGTCGCCGAGCCGGCCACCGTCATCCTCGCCGATGGGGACGTCGAGCGACACCGGCTCGCGCGCCGCCGACCGCAGCGCGCGCACCTGGTCGACGCGCATCCCCGCCGCCGTGGCGACCTCCTCCTCGGTGGGCTCGCGGCCGAGCTCCTGGGTGAGGGTGCGGGTGATCCGCAGCACCTGGCCGTGGCGCTCGCCCACGTGCACGGGGAGGCGGATGGTGCGGGACTTGTCGGCGACCGCCCGGCTGATCGCCTGGCGGATCCACCACGTCGCGTAGGTCGAGAACTTGAAGCCGCGCCGGTAGTCGAACTTCTCGACCGCCCGCATCAGTCCGATGTTGCCCTCCTGGATGAGGTCGAGCAGGGGCAGGCCGGAGCTGGAGTAGCGGCGGGCGACCGAGACCACGAGGCGCAGGTTGGCCTCGATCAGGTGGCGCCGTGCCTGCTGCGAGCCGGCCTCGATCTGGATGGCCAGCTCGACCTCCTCGGCGGCGGTGAGCAGGCGGACCTTGCCGATCTCGTTGAGGTAGGCGCGGACGGGGTCGTCGAGGCCGGCGGTGAGGCGTGCCTCGCGGAGGTCGTCGGCGTCGGCGTCGAGGACCAGCGCGTCGCCGTCGTCGGGGGCGTGCTTCGGGCCCTCGACGGCCCAGGGGTCGGCGGGCACGCCGGAGAGGCTCAGCAGCTCTGCCGGGTCGGCTGCGGTGCCGCCCTGGTCGTCGTCGAGCATCAAGGTGGGGTGAGTCCTCATGGCGAGAAGGGTGAAGCCTCGGTGTAAAGTTCCCGTTCGCTCGCGCCCGGGAGCGGGCCCGCACGGATGAGATACCCCGCGTGCGAGGGCGGTAAACCGCCCCACCGGCGGTCGAAACCGTCCAGCCGCGCCGGTCGGCGCCTGTTTTGGCCCGCGACCGCGTTCTTGGGGTCAAGATCCTGTCACCGTGGTGACAATGGGGGATTCCGAGGATGATGCTGTCCCGGTGGGATCGGTGCATGGGCCAGAGCCCTCCACGCCCTTGGGAGACGACGACGTGGCTGTGATGAGACCGGAGACCTCCCCGGGGTCGGACCTCGACGCCGAGCTGCTTCTGACGATGTACCGGCACATGGTCCGGGCGCGCGTCCTCGACGAGCGCATGTGGGTGCTGAACCGCCAGGGACGGGCGCCGTTCGTGATCTCCTGCCAGGGCCACGAGGCCGCCCAGGTGGGGATGGCGATGGCGCTGAGGCCGGGCCACGACTGGATCGCGCCCTACTACCGCGACCTCGCCCTCACCCTGGTGCTGGGGATGACGCCGCGCGACCACCTTCTCGCCCTGCTCGCCCGCGCCGCCGACCCCAACAGCGGCGGCCGGCAGATGCCCGCCCACTACGGCTACCGCCCCCTGAACATCATCACCGGCGGTTCGCCGGTGGCCACCCAGATGCTCCACGCCGCCGGGGCGGCGCTGGCCAGCCGGGTGCGCGGCGAGGACGCGGTCGCCTACACCTCGCTCGGCGAGGGCAGCACCAGCGAGGGCGACTTCCACGAGGCGCTGAACTTCGCCGCGGTCCACCAGCTGCCGATGATCACCGTGGTCGAGAACAACGGCTTCGCGATCAGCGTCCCCTGGTCGAAGCAGGGACACACCAAGGACGTCGCCGACCGCGCCCTGGGCTACGGCATGCCCGGCGTCATCGTCGACGGCCTCGACCCGGTGGCCTCGTACCACGTGATGACCGAGGCGGTGGCGCGGGCCCGGCGCGGTGAGGGTCCCACCCTCATCGAGGCGAAGGTGGCCCGGCTCACCCCCCACAGCTCCGACGACGACGACCGCCCCTACAAGACCCGCGAGGCGGTCGCCGAGGAGAAGGCCCAGGACTGCGTGCTCCGCTTCCGCCGGGTGCTCGAGGAGCGCGGCGTGCTCTCCCCGGGCGACGCCGAGGAGGTCCGCGCCGAGTGCATGCGCGAGGTCGACCGCGCCCAGGAGGAGGCCGAGAACTCGCCGCTGCCGTCCCCCGACTCGCTCCACCTCCACGTCTACGGAGACCAGTGACGATGGCCATCAAGACCTACATCGAGGCGATCCGCGAGGGGATGCGCGACGAGATGCGCCGCGACCCCCGGGTGATCCTCCTGGGCGAGGACGTCGGGGTGAAGGGCGGGGTCTTCAAGGCCACCGAGGGGCTCCACGCCGAGTTCGGCGAGATGCGGGTCATCGACACCCCGCTCGCCGAGTCGGCGATCGTCGGGGTGGCGATCGGCGCCGCCATCAACGGCCTGCGGCCGATCGCCGAGATCCAGTTCCAGGACTTCATCCTGCCCGCCGTCGACCAGATCATCAGCGAGGCGGCGAAGATCCGCTACCGGAGCAACAACGGCTTCAGCGTGCCGATGGTGGTGCGCGCCCCCTTCGGCGGCGGCGTCCACGGCGCCCTGTACCACTCCCAGTCGCTGGAGGCGATGTTCTGCCACATCCCCGGGCTCAAGGTGGTGGTGCCGAGCACCCCGCAGGACGCCAAGGGGCTGCTGCGCGCCGCCATCCGCGACCCCGACCCGGTGCTCTTCTTCGAGCACAAGCGCTGCTACCGGCTGATCCGCGGCGAGGTGCCCGACGGTGAGTACACGGTGCCGCTGGGGCGCGCCGAGGTGCGCCGGCAGGGCCGGGACATCGCCATCTTCACCTACGGCCTGATGACCCACTTCTGCCTCGAGGCCGCGGAGTCGCTGGCCGCCGACGGCTTCGACTGCGAGGTCGTCGACCTGCGCAGCCTGCGCCCGCTCGACCGGGCGACGATCGTGGCGAGCGCACGGAGGTGCGGCAAGGTGCTCTGCGTGCAGGAGGCCAACCTGGCGGTCAGCGTGATGTCCGAGGTGGCGGCGATCGTCGCCGAGGACTGTTTCGAGTACCTTGATGCTCCGGTGCGGCGGCTGGGCGGGCCGGAGGTGCCGGGGGTGCCCTTCTCGCCGCCGCTGGAGGAGGCCTACATGGTCAACACTGCGAAGATCGAGGCGGCACTGCGCGACCTGGCGGCGTACTGATGGCGGTCACGGTCACGATGCCGCAGCTCGGTGAGAGCGTCACCGAGGGCACCATCGGGAGGTGGCTGAAGCAGCCAGGTGAGCGGATCGAGCGCTACGAGCCGATCGCCGAGGTGATCACCGACAAGGTGAACGCCGAGGTGCCCGCCCCCTCCGACGGGGTGATGGGTGAGCTGATCGCGCCGGAGGGGGCCACCGTCCCCGTCGGCGGGGTCATCTGCACCATCCGCGGGCTCGACGAGGGCGCCGCTCCGGCCGCGGCCGCGCCCGCACCGGAGGCCGCCGCCGCACCGGCTGCCCCGGCTCCGCAGCCGGCCCCACCTGCCCCCGCTCCGGCGGCCGCCGCGC
>DASXNK010000130.1 GCA_036495095.1 Candidatus Dormiibacterota bacterium
GTGGAGGGGGGCGGCGCCGGCATCGGGCGCGCCAGCGCACGATGTCTTGCGCCAGACGGGGGGAGGCGTAGCCTCCCCCCGGTAAAAACCTGTGGGAGAAGGACCCGGGCATCTCCATCCGTGGCAGAGCACCCCGGGCAACTCCGGGCAACTCGCACCGCACGCAGATCAGCCCGGCCATCTCCCCCCCACGCCCCGCCCGAGCCGCCCGCATCTGACTGACCAGCAGGTCAGAACAGACCAGATATGGTGCCGTCCTCACCCAGCAAACCCAGCATCTTGCGGTTTTGCCGCCGCGAGCCCCTATGCCCGGCGGCAGGCGGCGGGTATACTCGGGTCCCAATGTGAGCCGTGCGCGCCGCGTCGCCGCCCTGGACCTGGGGACTACGAAGGTCTGCTGCGCTGTGGCCGAGGTCGCCCCCGACGGGCTCATCGTCCAGGGAACCGGCGAGGCGCCCTCGCGCGGGATGCGCAAGGGCTCAGTGATCGACATCGAGCGCGCCGCCGAGGCGGTGGCCGAGGCGGTCGACGCCGCGGAGCGGATGGCTGGGGTGGAGGTGAGCCAGGTGATCGTCGGTCTTGCGGGGGGGCACATCGCCTCGCAGGGGAGCCGCGGCCTGGTCGCCGTCGGCGCCGACGCGAAGCGCTCCCGCGAGGTCCGCGCCCAGGACGTCACCCGCGCGGTCGAGGCGGCCCGTGCGGTGGGGGTGCCGTCCGACCGCGAGATCGTCCACCTCCTCCCCCGCCACTTCACCGTCGATGGCCAGGACGGGCTCCGCGACGCGCTGGGCATGACCGGAATGCGCCTCGAGGTCGAGGCGCTGATCGTCACCGGCGCCACCACCGCCATCCAGAACGTGGTGAAGGTGGTGCACGAGGCCGGCCTCGACTGCGAGGACCTGGTGCTCCAGGCGCTGGCGTCGGCCGAGGCGGTGCTCTCCGAGGAGGAGCTGGAGCGCGGGGTGGTGGTCGCCGACGTGGGCGGCGGCACCACCGACATCGCCGTCTTCTGCGCCGGCAGCATCGCCCACACCGCGGTGATCCCGGTGGGCGGCAGCCATGTCACCGGCGACCTCGCCGTGGGCCTGCGCAGCGACCTCGAGACCGCGGAGATCATCAAGCGCCAGTACGGCCACTGCCTGCAGCTCACCCTCCCCGCCGACGCCACCGTGACGATGACGCCGATGGGCTACGAGGAGGCGGTGCAGGTGCCGCAGCGCTACCTCGCCGAGGTGATCGGGCCGCGGGCCCGGGAGATGGCGGCGCTGATCCTCGCGGAGATCGAGCGTGCCGCCAGCCCCGCCTCGCTCGCCGGCGGCATCGTGCTGACCGGCGGTGGTGCCCTGCTGCGCGGCTTCGCGGAGATCGCCCAGCAGGTCACCGACATGCCGGTGCGGGTGGCGACGCCCACCGGCACGGCGGGAATGGACGAGAGCCTTCGGGGGCCCCATCACGCGACCGTGGTGGGGCTGCTGCGGTGGGGGGCACGCGCCCGTGCCCGCACCGGCGTGCGCAGCAACGGGCGCAGCAACGGGCGCAGCAACGGACACGGTCACAGCGCCGGCGACGACGGATTCAGCGAACGTTTTGGACGGTGGTTGCGTGAACTTTTCTGAACGCATGCGGCTCTACGGCCTCGGTTCGGGCGACGGCGACGTCGAGGCCGATACCCCCGCGGACCAGCGTCAGCGTCCGCGGGCATCGGGGACCAACCACCGGTCGCCGCAGGGCGACACCACCACCAGAGGGGTGCGGGACGGGTACTCCCCGCAGCGGCCCCGGTCGGAGATTCGGGAGGAGCTGCCGGTGAAGGAGATGGACCGCACCCTGGAGGGCAACGCGCGCATCAAGGTGGTGGGCGTCGGCGGCGGCGGCAGCAACGCCGTGAACCGGATGATCCGCAGCAAGCTGCGCGGCGTCGAGTTCATCGCCGTCAACACCGACCTGCAGGCGCTGAACAGCAGCGAGGCGCCGATGAAGATGCACATCGGCCGCAAGCTCACCCGCGGCCTCGGCGCCGGGGGCAACCCCAGCGTCGGCCAGGACGCCGCCGAGGAGTCCCGCGAGGAGCTGCAGAAGCTGCTCGCCGACGCGGACATGGTCTTCGTCACCGCGGGCATGGGCGGCGGCACCGGCACCGGGGCGGCCCCGGTCATCGCCGAGATCGTCCGCTCCCAGGGCGCGCTCACCATCGGCGTGGTCACCAAGCCCTTCCGCTTCGAGGGGGTGCGGCGGCAGAAGGCGGCCGAGGAGGGCATCGCCGGCCTCCAGTCCAAGGTCGACACCCTGATCACCATCCCCAACGAGCGGCTGATGCAGGTCACCGACAAGAAGACCACCATCACCGACGCCTTCCGGATCGCGGACGACGTGCTCCGCCAGGGCGTCCAGGGCATCTCCGACCTGATCACCTACCCGGGCCTGATCAACCTCGACTTCGCCGACGTGAAGACGATCATGTCCGGCCAGGGCGCGGCGCTGATGGGCATCGGCTTCGGCAGTGGCGACACCCGGGCCGCCGACGCCGCCCGCGACGCCGTGGCCAGCCCGCTGCTCGAGACCACGATCGCCGGCGCCAAGGGCATCCTGCTGAACATCACCGGCGGCAACGACCTCACCCTCTTCGAGGTGAACGAGGCCGCCCAGCTGGTCGCCGAGTCGGCCGATCCCGAGGCGCAGATCATCTTCGGAACGGTCATCGACGACCGCTCCAACGGCGAGGTGAAGATCACGGTGATCGCCACCGGCTTCGCCCCGCGCGAGGAGATCGTCATCGCCAGCAGCCCCGCCTACGAGCCGGCGGCGCGGCAGTACTTCCAGACCGAGCGCGCTCCGGTGCCGGTGGCGCCACCGAGCTACAGCGTCGACGACCTGGACATCCCCGCCTTCCTCCGCGACCGCCGCTAGGTCATTGCGGAGGTCCGGGACCCGCCGGACCTCCGCCTGCCCGTCATGAGATGTCCCTACTGCGCGCACGGCGACTCCAAGGTGGTCGACTCCCGCGACTCGGAGACGGGGGAGGCGATTCGCCGGCGGCGTGAGTGCCTCGCGTGCAAGCGCCGCTTCACCACCTACGAGCGGGTGGAGTCGGTCCCGCTCTACGTGGTGAAGAAGGACGGGCGCCGCGAGGAGTTCGACCGCCGCAAGCTGCTCGGCGGCCTGCTCACCGCCACCAAGAAGCGCGAGGTGGCGCCGTCGCGCCTGGAGGCGCTGGTGGAGGAGATCGAGAACGCCCTCCGCGGACGCGGCAGCACCGAGATCCCCAGCCGTGAGCTGGGCGAGCTGGTGATGGAGCGGTTGCGCGACATCGACGAGATCGCCTACGTGCGCTTCGCCTCCGTGTACCGGTCCTTCAAGGACATGAGCGACATGCGCGCGACCATCGAGCAGCTCCTCTCCCAGCCCCCCGGCACCCGGCGCTCCGAGCCGCGCCGTCCCCGCCCCGCCCGGCCCGGAGAGACCGAGCTGCCCCTGGACCTGGGGAAGTAGCTCCGGGGCTCAGGCGGACGCCGCCCGCCGCCACACCTCCGGGTCGGCGGGGCGGCCGAGGGCGAAGCCCTGTCCCAGGGTCACCCCGAGGCGGCGGAGGGTGGCGGCGGTCTCCGCGGTCTCCAGGCCCTCGGCGATCACCTCCGCACCGGTGGTGGCGGCGAACGCGACCAGCGCGTCGACGGCGCCCCGGGGGCCGAGCGCGTCGACCCGGCGGACCAGGCTGCCCGCCACCTTGAGGAACTCGGGAGTGGCCGCGGCCAGCACCTCGAAGGTGGAGTGGCCCTCGCCGACGTCGTCGAGGGCGAAACGGAACCCGTGGGCACGGTAGACGCGGAGCACCTCGGTGAGCCGGTCGAGGTCGTGGACGGCGTCGCGCTCGGTGATCTCGAGCACCACCTCCTCGGGACGGCGGTGGGCCCAGCGGAGCAGCAGCAGCATCTGGTCGACGCCGTGCACCGGGTCGAGCAGCGAGCCGGCGCCGACGTTGACGAAGATCTGGCAGCCGGCGGGGAGGCGGCGGGCGGCCTGGAGGGCGGTGCGCCGGCAGACCCAGTCGAGGTCGCGGCCGAGGCCGAGCCGGTCGGCGGCGTCGAAGAGCTCGTCGACCGCGGCCTCGCGGGACCCGCCCGCGGGACGCCCCAGCGCCTCGTACCCGATCACCTCGCCGGTGGCGAGGTCGACGATCGGCTGGAACACGGTCACCATGCCGTCGGTGCTGATCAGCCCCGGGATCAGGCTCTCCCAGCGGGCCATCCGGGTGAGGGAGACCCCGCCGCCCTCCTCGCCGGGCACCAGCTCGAAACGGTCCCGGCCCGCGCTCTTGGCGCGGTAGAGGGCCTCGTCGGCCGCCGCCCAGCAGCGCAGCGCGTCCTCCCCGGGGGCGCCCACCGCGCAGCCGACGCTGACCCGTGCCTGGCCCCGGGGCAGGGTGATGCCGTGCATGGTGCGGCGCAGCCGCTCCGCCGCCGCGGCCGCCTCGCCGCCGTTCGCGCCGGGGAGCAGCGCCGCGAACTCGTCGCCGCCGGTTCGGGCGACGACGTCGATGTCGCGCAGCCCCATCCGCAGCGCCGAGCCCACCGCCTGCAGCGCGGCGTCCCCGGCCTCGTGGCCGTAGGCGTCGTTGATCACCTTCAGGTTGTCGACGTCGATGGCGAGAACCGAGTAGCCACCGAGCTGGGGATCGCCGAGCGCGCGCTCGAACTCGCGGCGGTTGGGCAGGCCGGTGAGCGGGTCGGTGGCGGCGAGGGCGGCGAGCCGCGCGGCGCTCCTGGCCAGGGCCGACTCCACCCGCTTGCGCTCCACGAACTGCCCCAGCTGGCTGCCGATGTCGGCGAGCAGGGCGGCGAGGTCCTCGCCGGCCGGGCGCGGACTCGGGCCGCCGAAGGTGACCACGCCGGTGACCCGGCCCTCGTGGACGATGGGGAAACCGGCCCCATGGCCGGCGAGCTCGTCCACCGCCACCGTGATCGGCAGCCCGCCGCTCCACACCCGGCCGGCCAGCCCCTCGCCGGGAGCCCAGCCGCCCGGCGGCGCCGCCTCCGGCACCGGGCTCGCCGGCGCCGGGGACCCCCAGCCGTGCCGCACCACCGGCCGCCCGCTGCCGGGGTCGACGAGGAGCACCAGCCCGGACTGCCAGTCGAGCGCGGTCGCCATCGTCTCCAGCACCCGCGGCGCGGCGTGGTCGAGGGTGTCGGCGTCGGCGAGGATGCGGGTCACCGCGAACTGCATGGTGCGGAGCCGCTCGGCGGTGACCCGGTCGCTGATGTCGCGCAGCGCCGCCACCCGCACCGCACCGGAGCCGAGCGACACGGCCCGGTCGGTGAGCTCGGCGACGAAGCGGCCGCCGCCGTGCCGGACCGCCCGGACCTCGACCACCTCGTCGCCACCCGGTCCCGCCGGCCCCAGCCGGTGCAGAGAGCCCGGGTCGATCAGCTGCCTCAGGGGCACGTCCAGGATGGCGTCGTCGGAGTATCCGAACATCGCCGCCATCGCGTGGTTGGCCTCGAGGACGCGCTCGCCGTCGTGGACCATGATGCCGTCGAAGGCGGCGCCGTAGAGGTGGCGGAAGCGCTCCTCGATCTCGAGCTGGGCCTGGCGCTGCATCTCCCGGCGGGCCGCCTCGCGGCCGGCGATGATCGCCGCGGCGAGCACCATGGCGGTGACCGCGAGCACGCCGGTGAAGAGCAGCAGCTCGGTCAGCCCGGCGACCAGCGTCCCGGTCGCGAACGGACCCCTCCCGTCCACCGTGCCCCAGACCGCGATGCCGGAGACGATCAGGGTCGAGCTGGTCGCGCCCAGCTGGCCGAGCCGGATCGCCGCCCAGATCGCCAGCGGGTAGATCAGGTAGGGGTGCTCGAAGCCTCCGAGGAAGACGGCGGTGGCGGAGATCGCCAGCACCCCCAGCAGGACCACCCCCTCGATTCGCGCGGCGGTGCCCGGCCGGCGCCCGCCGGCGGCGGCGGAGAGGGCGAGCAGCACCGAGGTGACCACCAGGATGCCCATGCCGTCGCCGAGCCACCAGAGCGTCCAGATGGTGGGCAGGTCGGCGGTGGCCGCGATCCCGCCGGCCCACAGGCTGAGGGTGCCGGTGGTGGCCGCCACCAGCGGGCTGAGGGCGCATCCCAGGCCCACCAGGGCGACGACGTCGCGGAGGCGGTCGAGCGAGGGATGGACGCCGCTGCGTCGCAGCAGGAACGCGGCGAGCACGTACTCCAGGGTGTTCCCGGCGGCGATGGCCGCGGCGACCAGCGGCGGCAGCCCGGTGGTGAGGTTGGCGAGGAAGGCGCCGAGCGTCAGCGCCGGCCACACCCGGCCGCCGAGCAGCAGCAGCGCGGCGACCGCGATGCCCGACGGCGGCCAGATCGGGCTGACGTTGGTGTGGCGGAAGGAGAGCAGCAGCCCCAGGCGGGCGGCGAGGTAGTAGGTGCCGAGGACGAGCAGAAGACGGCCCGCCGCGCCGGCGGCGCCGCCGAGCCCGCCGCGCTGCGCCGGGGACGGCGAACCGCCCGGCGGGGCGCCCCGCGCCACCCGGCCTCCCACCCAGTCGGTGGCGCGCCTCACAGCTCGCAGCTCATCCCGGTTCATTCTCGGGAGCGTCGGGCAAGGTTCGACCCACGTTCGATCGCAGCCCGGTTACGGCTCGTCCGCGCACTCATCGACGCGTTCGAGGCGGCGCTGCAACGGCGCCGTGAAATCGCCGTCACGAGGCCGCTGAGCGGCGCGGATCGGCCCCCTCCCCGCGCCACCCTGGGGTGGGAACGGCATCGCGGAGGAAGCGGGATGGACTTCACGGCAAAGCTCGGCAACACCCTGTACAACCGGGTGCTGGTGCTGGTGGTGGCCTGGGCGGGCCTGGCCGTGGTGGGTGTCTCCGGGATCACCTCGGCCCACATCGGCTGACCCTCCGCGCCGGACAGTCCCACCAGCCCGCCGCGGGGGTGCGGGACACCCGTACCAACCCGACCGCCCCTCTCCTCCGCCTCGCCTCAAGCGGCCGCCGCGCCGTTTGTGTGGCACCGCCGTAGCCCGGAGCGCCGTCCGCTGCCAAGACTGTGAGCACTGGCTGGAGCATCGTGTGCACCGGTGCGCGGGGGCCGGCGGAGACGAGGGAGGCGCCCATGGCGGTCCAGACCGAACGCGCTCTGTGGCAACAGAAGATCGACGTCGAGCGGGTGAAGCGCGAGGGTCTCGACGTCGACCTCGACCGCCTCGAGCGCGAGGGCTACGAGAGCCTGACCGCCGAGGAGTTCTACCGGTTGAAGACCTGGGGCGTGTGCAGCCAGCGCACCCCGGGGCTGCACATGGTCCGGGTCCGGGTCCCCAGCGGTCGCATCGAGGCCGGTCAGCTCCGCGCCGTCGCCGCCCTCTCCGAGCGGCTCGCCGACGGCGAGGCGCACATCACCACCCGCCAGAACCTCGAGCTCCACTCGGTGCCGAGCAGGAGGGTGCGCGAGGTGCTCGACGGGGTGGTGGAGCTGGGCCTGGTCACCCGATCGGCGTGCGGCCACACCGTGCGCAACATCGTCGGCTGCTCGCGCTCCGGGGTCTGCGCCGCAGAGCCGTTCGAGACCCGGCCCAGCGTGGTCGCCATCCACGACTTCTTCTTCCGGAACGCGGCCCGCTACAACTCCAGCCTGCCGCGGCGGCTCAACGTCTACGTCGCCGGCTGTGACGGGTGCATGGCCCACGCCCAGGTCAACGACCTGGGCTTCGTCGGCACCACCCGCGACGGCGCCCCGGGCTTCCAGCTCTGGCTGGGCGGCTCACTGGCGTCGAGCCCCCGCCTCGCCCACCTCCTCTTCGACTTCGTGCCCGCCGACGAGGTGCTGGCGGTCACCGAGGCGGTCGCCGACACCTACTGCGCCAACGGCTTCCGCGAGCGTCCCGCCAAGGCCCGGCTCAAGTTCCTGATCGAGGAGTGGGGTGGGGAGCGGTTCACCGCCGCCGTGATGGAGCGGCTGCGCGAGCTGCGTCCCGACACCGGGGTGAGCGCCGGCACCACCGCCGAGGTGATGGGCGGCGACCGCCGGCCGCAGGGCGCCCACGCCGGGGTCGCGCCGCAGCGCCAGGAGGGGCTCTTCATGGTCGAGGCGCACGTGCCCCTCGGCGACCTCACCGGCTGGCAGATCGAGACCCTGGCCGGGCTCGCCACCGAGTTCGGCGACGGCGCCCTCTACCTCACCAAGGAGCAGAACGTCGAGCTCCACGACATCGCCGCCGGCGACGTCGACCGGGTCTGCGACGCTCTCGCCACCGTCGGCCTGCCGGCGCGGGGCGCGGGCAGCCTGGTCGACGTCCAGGTCTGCGCCGGCAGCGAGTGGTGTGTCTGGGGCGTCGGCGACTCCCGCGGCCTGGCGCGCACCATGGAGCGCGAGCTGGCGCCGATCGTCGAGGCCGAGGCCGGCGCCGAGCCGCTTCGCGTCCACGTCTCCGGTTGCTCGCACGGCTGCGCCCAGCACGCCGCCGCCGACGTCGGGCTCCACGCCGTCGGGATGCGCGACGCCGAGAGGAACCCCGTCGACGGCTACGAGGTGTTCGTCGGCGGCCGCCTCGGTCACGACCCGGTCACCGCGCGCCGGGTGGGCCGGGTGCTCGGCGAGAAGGCGGCGACGGCGACCACCGGCATCATCGTCCGCTACCTCCGCGAGCGCCTCCCCGGCGAGGCGATGCCCGAGTTCGTCGAGCGCGTCGGCAAGGAGAGCCTCAGGCCCTCCGGCGCCACCGAGGAGGACGGCGACGCCGGGTAGCCCCGGCCACCCGCGAGCCCAGGCCGGCGCGCGCGCGTCAGACTCCCGGTATGCCCTCCACCGCCGACGCCGTGGCCGCCGCCAGGGAGCGGATCGCCGCCGCCGCGGAGCGGGCCGGGCGTGACCCCGCCTCGGTGCGCCTCGTCGCCGTCTCCAAGACGGTCGCCGCCGAGCGGGTCGCCGAGGCGGTGGCGGCGGGGGTGAACGACCTCGGCGAGAACCGGGTCCAGGAGGCGGCGGCGAAGCGGCCGCAGCTGCCCGACGGGGTGCGCTGGCACATGGTCGGTCACCTCCAGACCAACAAGGCGGCGCGGGCGGCGGCCACCTTCGCGGTGGTCCATTCGGTCGACAGCGTCCGGCTCGCCGAGGCGCTGGCGGCGCGCCGCCCGGCCGGCCTGGGCGAGCTCGAGGTGCTCGTCGAGGTCGAGCTGACCGGCCTGCCGGGGCACACCGGCGTCGCCGCCGCGGAGCTGGAGGGGACGGTGAGGGCGATCGCGGAGCTCGGCGGTCTCCGCCTGCGCGGGCTGATGACGATGGCCCCGCCGGTCGCCGAGCCGGAGCGGGCGCGGCCGACCTTCGCGACCCTGCGCCGGCTCCGGGACGAGGTGGAGCAGCGCTGCGGCCACGCCCTCCCGGAACTGAGCATGGGGATGAGCGGGGACTTCGAGGTGGCGGTGGAGGAGGGGGCGACGGTGGTTCGCCTCGGCCGGGCGATCTTCGGCGAGCGCCCGCCGCGCGCGACCGCCGGCGCCGGGACGGCGCGGTCAGCCTGACTCGCGATCCCCTCGCTGCCCGGCGGGCGGGCTCTCCGCCCTCTCGTCCTGCTGCAGCGCCTTGATCGCCTCCTCCGACCTCTCCTCGACCCCGACGAGGCGGGGGTCGGCCCCCTCGACCACGCGGATCAGCTCGTCGAGCTTGAGGTTGATGGCGCGGGTCTCGCGGTTGGTGGTGTGCTGGATGGCGAACACCATGACGAAGGTGATCACCGAGGTGGCGGTGTTGATGATCAGCTGGTAGGTGTCGGTGAAGCCGATCAGCGGTCCGAACGCCAGCCAGGCGACCACCAGAGCGACCGCGGTCGCGACCGCGGCGGGGTGGCCGAGGATGTCGGTGACCGCGTCGATGAGCCGCGAGAACGCGGACGCCTGGTGGCTGGTGGATTTCCCCACCGGCTCATCATCCCGCGACCCGAGACCCTCTGATCCGTGTATGCCGGGGCTTTCGGACATCCCGGAAAGGCCCGGCCACCCTCCATACTCCGTTTGGCCGCCGCGCCTCCCTCATACACTGAAACCGATGCCACGATTCACTCCCGTCCCGTCCCGTGCCGGCCTCGCCGAGGGAGAGCGCGAGGTGCTCGCCTTCTGGAAGGAGGCCGACGTCTTCCGGCGCACCCTGGAGCGCCG
>DASXNK010000131.1 GCA_036495095.1 Candidatus Dormiibacterota bacterium
CGCACGCACGCAGCGGGGGGATGCGGGACACCATGCCGGAGCGAGTTCCGCAGCACGCCGCAGGGCGAAGCCCGAAGGCGAGCGAGGACCTGTCTGAAGCATCCGGCGTGGTGTCCCGCGTCACCCCGCGTCCGCCGTCAGCGACTCGAGGACGGAGGGCCCGGGCGAGGCGCCAACACCTGGGCCAGACGGCGGTGGAGGTCGGAGAGGGCCGGGGCGGCGGCCTGCAGCTCCTCGGGCGCCGCGGTGACCAGCGTCGCCAGGATCTCGGTGGCGAGCGACACCAGGTCGCTGGGCGGGGACGGCGGCGGGGGCAGCCGCTGGGGGCGTGCCGGTGCCGGCGACCTCGGGGTGCTGGGGGCCGCGGCCATCACCCGGGCGCGCTCCTCGGCGGCGCGGCCGGAGAGGGTCCGGGCGTGGATCTCCTCCCAGAGCCGGTGCTGCACCTCGGGCTGGTCGCGCAGCCGGAGCAGGGCGCGCGCGTGCTTCTCGGTGAGGTCGCCGGCACGGATGTCGTCGCGGATGGCCTCGGGGAGCCGGGTGACGTTGAGGATGTTGTACACGTGCTGCCGGGTGATCCCGACCAGCTCGGCCACCTGCTGCCACGAGCCGAGGTTGAGGGCGACTCGCAGCCGCTTCAGGGCATGGGCGCGGTCGACGGCGTTCAGCTCCTCGCGCTGGATGTTCTCGACCAGCGCCTCGACGTAGGCGAGGTCGTCGTCGGCCTCGACGACGATCGCGGGGATCTCCTGCAGCCCCGCCCTCCGCGCCGCCCGCCAGCGCCGCTCGCCGGCGATGATCTCGTAGACGTCCCCGCGCTGGCGCACCCGGATGGGCTGCAGCACACCGTGGTGGCGGACGCTGTCGGTGAGCTCCTCCAGCCCGCGCGCGTCGATGTGATGGCGGGGCTGGTCGGGGCGCGGCCGCACCCGGTCGATCGGCAGGCGCCGCAGGTCGGGGCGCACCGGCCGGCCGCTGAGGTGGAGTTCGGCCCCCTCCCCCGGGGGGTCGTCCGAGGTGGTCACCAGTACCAGGGCAGGGTGTCGTCGAAGGTCGCCGCCCGGGGTTCGCGGCGCCGGGCGGACCCGGCGAGCATCGCCACGCCCGCCAGCACCAGCGCCACACCGGCGACCGGCGGTGCCGCCGCGCCGGTGGTGGGGACGCCGAGCGACCGCGGCACGGGACGTACGGCTGCGGACGGGGATGCGGTCGTCGTGGTCGCCGTCGCCGTCAGCGTGACCGCGGACGCGGGGGGGCTCGGTGCCGGGGCCGCGGCCGGGGTGACCACCGGGACGGGCGCGAACGTCACCGGCGGCGGTGGGGGCGGCGTGACCCGCGCCTGCGCGGGCACGGAGCGGGGCAGGGGCCGTCCCCCAGCGGACACGGTCACCGTCGCGGGGCCGGCGATCAGCACCACGGTGCCGGCGGTGACCAGGACGGCGCCGAGCGCGGTGCGCAGGCGCGCGGCGGCGATCACCTCGGGCATGACGACTCTCCCATGCTGCATCGGATCCCTTCCCGGTCGACGGCGCGCCGGACATCGGCGTCACCGGATCGTGCCCAGTGTATGGGAGGACAGCGCAGCTCGCGTGCACCGCACGTGCACTGGTACGAGACTGCCAGTTCTGGCCAATGACGGGCGCTACTGTTGCGTCGCCGGGTCACGACCTCATCCCCGGTCCTCCTCCCTGGCCGGGACCGGATCAGGGGAGCGGTTCGGTCAGCGCGTACACGCCGGCGTGCAGCGACATCACCAGCGCGAGCGCGCGGCCCTGCGCGCTGGGACGGCCACTCTCCGCATCGCTGAGCTCCGTGCCCAGCTCCTCGACCAGCGCCTCCACCCCGGCGCCGCTCTGCACCACGAAGAGCCGGGCGCGGCGGGAGACCAGCGCCCGCCACTCCGGTCGGTTGAAGCTCGTCGCCAGGCGCAGCAGCACGTCCGAGTCGGCGCGCAACCGGCTCGCCAGCCGGGCAGCGCGGACGGCGTCCTCCTCCACCGCGAGCGCGCCGAGGCGCTCCACGATGTCGTCGCAGAGCGTCCGGCAGCGCCGGTAGCAGCGACGCCGCTGCGCCTCCGCCATGGTGCGCGCGGTGGCACGCACCTGCTCGGTCGTGGTGCAGGCGATCGGCCCGGTCACGGGGACGCGACCGTGCGCGGGATGAGCAGCAGGCTGAGCCCGGCCGCCAGGGCCGTGGTCGCCGCCGCGAGCCCGAGCGCCGCCGCCGCCGACCACTGCACCAGGGGGCCGGCGATCGCCGAGCCCACCGGCAGCCCGAGGTAGTTGAGCGCCATCGACACCGCGAAGGCGCGTGACTGCACGGTGGTGTCGGTGCAGCGCTGGCGCAGGGAGAAGAGGCTCACGTCGAGCGGACCGGTGGACAGGCCGATGATCACCATGCCGGTGAGCGCCTGGGCGAGGGTGTCGGCGCCGGCCAGCACCGCCAGGCCCAGTGCCGAGGTGCCGATCGCGGCGGCGAGCATGGTGCGCTCCCGGCCCACCGTGCTCGCCGATCCCGACACCACGCCGGAGACGACGCCGGCGAGGCCGAGGACGGCGAAGAGCGCGCCGATCACCTCCGGGCCGGCCTGGAGGCGGTGCGCGGCGAGCGCCGGCAGCGCCACCAACAGCACCCCGGGGCCGACGTTGCGGAGCGAGACGCTCACCGCCAGGCCGCGCAGGGTGGGGTGGCGGAGCACGTAGCGCAGCCCGTCCAGCACCCGCCCCGCCAGCGCACCGGTCTCGGCCCGCTCGCGGCGCGGGTCGGCGACGCCGCCGACGGTGAGCGCCGCCGCCGCGTACAGCGCCCCGGTGACCACGATCGCGAGGGCGGGGCCCCCGGTGGCGACCAGCACCCCGCCCAGCGGCGGGCCGACCAGGCCCGCCATCACGTACCCGCCGCTGTCGAGGGCGTTCGCCTTGTCCCACAGCCGGCTGGGGACGACCGCGGGCAGCATCGCCCGGGTGCCGGTGTCGCTGAGCGGGGCGGTGAGCGAGGACACCGCCAGCGCGAGCAGCAGCATCCAGGGCGCCAGCCGCCCCGCCCAGGTGAGGCCGGCGATGGTGAGCAGCGCGAACGCGGCGGTGACGTGGTCGATGCGGATGAGGCACACCCGCGGGTAGCGGTCGAGGAGCGCGCCGGCCAGGGGGCTGACCAGCAGACCGGGCCCGATGCTCAGACAGACCGCGAGGCCTGCGAGCCCGGGCGACCGGTACTGCTGGAGGGTGAGGAGAACGACGGTGACCTGGCCCATGCTGATGGCGACGCGAGCGCAGAGCGCGGCGACGGCGAGCGGCGCGAAGCCCTCGAGAAGGAGAAGCTGGCGGTAGCTCGGTGCCGGTCTGCGCTCGACCAGGGTCCGTGTGCTCATCGGCGGGTCAGAACACCTCGCCGCCGTGGACGCTGAGGATGGTCAGCGGGCGCCTGCCTCCCGGCGTGGCCACGTCGACCTCCTCCCCGCCGGCGCGACCCAGCAGCGCCCGGCCCACCGGGGAGGCCACCGAGATCCGTCCCTCGAGCGGGTTCGCGTCGGCGGGGACGACGAGCGTGTAGCGGTGCTCTCCCTCCGCGTCGCGACAGCACACGGTCGAGCCCAGCCCGATCGCCATCACTGTTCCGGCGCCGTCTCCGGCCACTGCTCGCTCCACCATGCCGCACCTCCTCTCATCGGGTCGCGGTGGCATGGAAGCGCGGGTGGGCGGGGTTTTACAAGGTTCGACAAACACCCGACGATTTGTACGATGCCCGTCGAACGACCAACCGGCTCAGGCTCCGTTCAACGCCTCGTGTGGGCTGCCGAGAAGCTCGATCGCGGCGGGCAGGCGCTTGCACATCTGCAGCTGCGCCACCTCGCGGTCGCGGGCGATGACGCTGATGCCCGAGGCGAACTCATCGTCGTAGCTGCACCCCAGCCAGCGGCCGAGCATGAAGGCGCCGGAGGTGTGCAGGGTGAGATAGACGACCCCCTTCGAGCGGACGTTCGCCTCCCGGGGCACGTACATGCCGAGGATGTGCCGGTTGTCGTAGACCCGGCAGTGGGCCCGCCAGAGGAAGGAGCCGAGCGGGTTCTCCGGGGCCCGGCTGTGGTTCTCGATGCTGAGGTTGAGCCCCTGCTGCTGGACGGTGACCGACTCGCTGTCGATGCTGAGGCGGCCCTCCGCGGTCGTCTCCCAGAGCGCGTACCAGGTGCCCGCCAGGCTCACGGTGCCGTGCTCCTCGACCGGCGCCTCGACCTCCTCGCCGAGCCCTCCGGGGAGCATGGCCGCGCCGAGGTCGGGGGCGAAGGGGTCGTGCCGGCGGGTGCGCCGCTGCTCGCGGACCGCCGCCGTGTAGGCGCCGTGGAGCGCGGCGCCGCCGCCGGGGAACTCCGCCTCGATCCTCGGCAGGAAGGCGCGTCCGGGGAGGAGGGCCCCCCGTTCCAGGTTGGCGAGGTGCGGACGCGAGTAGGAGATCCGCCGGGCCAGCTCCTCCTGGCTCAGCCCCTGGCGGAGCCGGAACTGGCGCAGCGCGGCGCCGAAGCCGGGGGCGCCGGCCGGGGCCGGGGTGGCGCCGTTGCCAGTCACCGCCGCTCCTGCCGGGCGCTCACCGCCAGCCGGGTCAGGGCGTCGAGCCCGCCGAGCAGCTGGGCCGCCTCCGGGGCCGCGAGCACGTCCTCGAGCCGCCGGTAGGTCGCCTCCCAGAGTGGCAGCGCGCGGGTCAGGGCGGCGTGGCCCGCCGGGGTCAGCGCCACCAGCCGGCTGCGCCGGTCGCCGGCCGAGGTGAGCATCACCAGGCGGCGGCGCTGGAGCACTGCGAGGTTCCGGCTCAGGGTGGTGGCGTCGGTCACCACCTCGTCGGCGAGGTCGCACACCCGCACCGCTCCGAGCAGCCGCAGCGCCACCAGCAGGGTGAACTGGGTGGCGTGGAGCCCCACCGGGCGGAGCGCGTCATCGAACAGCTGGGTGACCGAGCGCGAGGCCTTGCGCAGCGCGAAGCACGGACAGGAGGCCGCCACCGTCTGGCACGCCACGACCGGCGCACACTCGTCCGTCGCCATGGCATGTATATACATGAAACCGCGCGGTGCAGTCCAGCGACGATCGTGTGGAGTGAGTTCCTGCCAATCACGGCGGTTTGTGGGCGCCGCGGTGCGCTATGGTGTGCTGATGTCGAGGGTGGTCGACATCGACGAGCGGGTGGTCCGTGACGCGCTGACCGCCGCCGCGGAGCGCACCGCGATCCTGACCGCGTCCATCGACGACACCGGGACGCCGGCGCCACACCTGCAGTGGAGCGTCGGCGAGGTGGCCGCGCACCTCGGCGGCTTCTGCCTGCCGGCGTTCACCGACGCGGTGCGCGGTCGCGAGGCCTTCTGGCATCCCTTCATCCCACAGGTGGAGGGGTTTCGCGAGCGCCTCGCGGGAGCGAACGAACGCACCCTCGCACGCGCACCGCTCCCACCAACCGACGAGCTCGCCCGGACGATCGGCGAGGGCGCGCGCACCCTTCTCCGGGCCGTCGAGGGTCGCGGCGGCGACGAGGTGCTGCGCACACCCTGGTACGGGGAGGGCGCCACCCTCGACCTCACCACCGTGCTCTGCGTGGTGCTCGGCGAGCTGCTGGTGCACGCCCACGACATCGCCCGTGGCCTCGGCCGTCCCTGGCACATCGACCCCGGCGACGCCCGCCTGGTGGTCGGCGGTGTGTTCACCGCGATGATCCCCCGGATCGTCGACCCCGAACGCACCCGCGGGATGCACGCCAGCTACGACATCCGCGCCTGGGGTGGACCGCGCTTCGTCAACCGGGTCGACGACGGTGTCGCCGTCGCCGAGCCCTACACCGGCCAGCGCGTCGACTGCCACCTGCTCGGCGACCCGGTCGAGCTGATGCTGGTCGGCTACGGTCGCCGCAGCCAGTGGACGTCGATCGCGCACGGACGGCTGCACGCCTGGGGGCGCCGGCCCTGGCTGGGCCTCCGCTGGAAGGGGCTCTATCTCGACCCCTGACGGGGATGTGTCAACCGGGTTGACTCGCCGGCGCCTCGACCCGATGGTGCGACAGGCCCAGCAGCCGCTCCAGGCGCCAGCCGGTGCCCAGCGGGTCGGACACCTCCGCCTCCGGCAGCACGGTGTACGAGTTGCGCGTACCGGTGCGCGTGCGGGTGATGTAGCCGGCGTCGACGAGGTCGCTGATGATGCGCGACGCCGTCCTCTCGCTCACCCCGGCGACGGCGGCGAGACGGTTCACGCTCAGCCCCTCCGTTGACGCGATGCAGAGAAGGATGAGGCCATGAGTGCTGATCAGCTCGGGCACGGTGCATCGGTCCGCCATGGGAATGGAGGGCACCTTACACCGTTCTGGCACAAAGGGAAAGTGCGAATCGCCAGAGTGGCACAACAGTCCACACT
>DASXNK010000132.1 GCA_036495095.1 Candidatus Dormiibacterota bacterium
GCGGTGCTGACGGCCCTCGCCGCCCTCGCCCTGGGGATGTCACCGGCCTCCGCGGCGGTCCCCGGCGCCACCGTCGCCGCGGCCGCCACCGCCGCCGTCACGGTGGCCGCGCCGGCCTGCGGACAGGTCCGCGCCCAGCACGCCAGCTGCTTCGCTCGGATGCACGTCAGCCGCGATCAGAGCGGCCGGGTTCGCCCGGCGGCCACCTCGGCGCCCGCCGGTGGCTACACCCCGAGCGACCTCCAGGCCGCCTATGCGCTGCCGGTGAGCAGCGGCAGCGGCCAGGTGATCGCCGTCATCGACGCCTTCGACACCACCTCGGCCGAGGCCGACCTCGCCGCCTATCGGGCCCGCTTCAACCTGCCGCCCTGCACCACCGCGAACGGCTGCTTCCGCAAGATCGACATGGGCGGCGGCTCGAACACCTACGGCTGGGACATCGAGACCTCGCTCGACCTCGACACGGCGTCGGCAGGGTGCCCCCGGTGCGGGCTCATCCTCGTCGAGGCCCGCTCCGACAGCTTCGGCGACATCTATCCCGCCATCCAGCGGGCGATCGACAGCGGCGCCACCGAGGTGAGCATGAGCTTCGGGATGACCGAGAACCCCGACGAGCTCAACCACGACTACCTCTTCAACCGCTCCGGCATCGCGTTCACGGCGGCCACCGGGGACTGCGGCTACGGGACCAGCTACCCGGCGGCCTCGCCCTACGTCACCGCCGTGGGCGGCACCACGCTCCTCCCCAGCGGCAACCTGCGGGGGTGGCGTGAGACCGCCTGGGTCGGGGCGACCGCCGACCCCAACAGCTGCGGCGGCTCGACCGCTCCCACCGGGGCGGGAAGCGGCTGCAGCCGCTACGAGCAGAGGCCCTCCTGGCAGGCCGACGTGGGCTGCCCCAACAACGGCCGCGCCGTCGCCGACGTCTCCGCGGTCAGCGATCTCAGCACCGGCGTCGCCGTCTACGACAGCGCCGCGGGCGGCTGGATGCCGATCGGAGGCACCAGCGCCGCCGCGCCCTTCATCGCCGGGGCCTGGGCGCTGAGCGGCGGGCTCGGCTACTACGCCCCCGGGGCCCAGGCCTTCTACCAGAACGCCGGCTCGATCAGCGACGTCACCGCCAACACCCACCCCGCCGGGGTCTCCTGCAGCCCCAGCCTCCTCTGCAACGCCGGGCCCGCGTACGACGGTCCCACCGGTCTCGGCAGCCTGGTCGGCGGCCTCGTCGCCCCCGCCCTGGTCAGCGCCCCCTCGAGCACCGGCAGCGCCGCCTTCGGCGTCTCCTGGTCGCCGGGCGCCGGGGTGATGGTCGGCTCCTACACCCTGTGGGTGCAGGACAACTCGGGCCCCTGGGTGCGGTGGACCGACACCTCCGCGACCAGCGCCACCTTCCACGGCTTCCCCGGGCACACGTACACCTTCCATGCCGAGGTGCACAACGGGCGGTTCGACAGCGGCCCGCCCAACGGCCTCGGCGACGCCACCACCTCGGTCTCCGGCTCGGCGCAGACCGGTCCCTTCACCGGCCTCTACGCGGTCGACGCCTACGGCGCCCTCCACCCCGGCTCCTCGCCGCCGCTGGCCACCACCGCCGAGTGGCCGGGGTGGAGCATCGCCCGCGGCCTGGCGCTGGCGCCCGGGGGCGAGGGCGGCTACGTGCTCGACGGCTACGGCGGGCTGCACCCGTTCGGGGCCACCGGGGCGATGCCGCCGGGCCTGGCGGCGAGCGCGTACTGGAACGGCTGGGACATCGCCCGCGGCCTCGCCGTCGCCCCGGACGGCCAGGGTGGCTACGTGGTCGACGGCTGGGGCGGCCTCCACTCCGTCGGCAACGCGCCCGGGCTGGCCGGCACCGCCTACTGGCCGGGGTGGGACATCGCCCGCGGCATCGCCCTGAACGCCTGCGACCCCTCGGGCCGGGGCGGCTGGGTGCTCGACGGCTGGGGCGGCATCCATCCCTTCGGCAGCGCCCCCGGGCTCGCCGGCACCGCCTACTGGCCGAACTGGGACATCGCCCGGGCGATCGTGAGCACCTGCACCCAGGGAACCCCCGGCGGCTACGTCCTCGACGGCTGGGGTGGCATCCATCCCTTCGGCAGCGCCCCGGTGCTGACCGGCAGCGCCTACTGGCCGAACTGGGACATCGCCCGTGGCATCTCCGTGCTCCCCGGTGGCGGCGGCGGCTACGTCGTCGACGGCTGGGGCGGCTTCCACCCCTTCGGCGGCGCCCCCAACGTCGACGGTCCGGTGTACACCCCCGGCCGCAACCTGGTCCGCGGCGCCGCCGCGGGCTGAGCCGCCCCGGTCCTCAGGGGTGGACGTCCCACCACACCGCGACCCCGCCGGTGACCTCCGGAGGCCGCCCCAGCAGCACCTCGAAGAAGCGCGCCAGGCCCGCGCTCCCGGGTGAGGGGCCGACCACCACCGTGCCGACCCTCCCCGCGGCGAGCGCCTCCAGGTAGGGCGCCCGCTGCGCCTCCGAGAGGGTCGCGGGAGGCGCCGCCAGCCCGCCGTCGAGGGCCGCGAGCTCGGAGGACAGCGGCGAGGTGGGGGCGTTGAAGTACGGCCCGGGTGTGAAGACGCCGCCCTGCCGGGTGCGGTAGCGCATCCCCGCCTCGGCCTGCCACAGCATCGGCCGCAGCTCGTAGTACGGGGTCACCAGCACCGAGGATCCCTCGGGGATCCGGGTCACCGCCGCGCCGGTGAAGAAGGCGGGGACCCGCGCCGGGGTGCTCGGGAAGGGGAGGGCGGGGAGGAGGGGCAGCAGCGCGACGACCACGGCGAGGACGCCGGCGCCGCGCCACCGCCGCGACCGGGCACCCAGCGCGCGTCCGAGGAGCACGGCGATCACCACGCCGATCAGCAGGTAGGTGAAGACCATCAGCCGGATGGGGAGGACGTTCTCCATCAGCGGCAGCCCGCCGACCACCCTCCAGGGGAGGTGGATCGACGTCGGCCTGCCTCCGAGGTGCAGCCGTGGACCCATCGAGAGCACCGCCACCACCAGGCCGAGCAGGGTGGCGAGGACGACCACCCGGTGGCGGCGGAGCACGACCAGAGACACCGCCAGCAGGAGCAGCAGCGGGATGCCGACGTAGGGGGCGGAGTCGAGGGCCGGGAACCGGCCGAGGACGGGCAGCAGCTCCACGTCGTTGGGGACCACGAAGGAGGTGAGGTCGGCGACGAAGGTGTCGCGGGGCTGGAGGAGGCCACCGACCCGCTGCGGCCCGAGGAACTGCACCCCGAGCGGATACGCGGAGAGCACCACGGCGACCAGGACCGCCACCCCCAGCACCCGCGCGGCGTGGGGGGCGCGACGCCGCACCTCGGAGGGGTTCAGCAGCGCCAGCAGCGCCACCCCGATCGCGCCCACCAGCGCGCCGGCGGCGACCAGCTCCTCGCCGATGAGCAGCTGGGCGGCGACGAGGACGCCGAGCGCCGCGCCCAGCACCCTGCTGGAGACCCGCTGCCGGATCAGCATCTCGTCGGCGATCAGCAGCAGCAGCGGCGGGAGCACGGCGATGCTCAGGTGGAGGTGACCGCGGGCCTGCATCAGCATGTACGGGCTGAAGCCGTAGAGCAGGCCGCCGACCGCGGCGGCGACGGTGCTGGTGGTGTAGCGGCGGATGGCGAGGAACGCGCACCACGCCGAGAGTGCCAGCGCCAGCGTCGCCAGCGCGTTGTAGGCGACCAGCGGTCCGAGCAGCGCGGTCACCGGCCACATCACCAGCGCGGGCAGGGGGATCGACGTGTTCCACATGAGGTTGGCGCCGTCGGGGAAGTGCAGGTAGTCGGTGAACAGCGGGCTGTGGCCGTGGGTCACCGCGAACGGCGTCCAGCGCAGGTACCACGCGAACAGGGGCGCGTCGGCGTCCACCCCGGCCCAGCTGGGCTCGGCGGCGAGCCAGGTGCCGGCGAGCAGCGCGACCGCGAGCAGGAGGTAGACCGCCAGCATCGCGGTCGCCACACCCGGCCGCCGCCGCCGCGGCCGCGGCACCGAGAGCTCCCGCTCGGGGGTGGCCGGTTCCAGCGGGAGGGCGGTCGTCGTGGCCACGGCCGGGGCACTCTATCATCGTCGCGAGCCACTCCGAGGGCCGGTTCGAGCGCCCGCCATCGGCCTCCGGCGTCGTGTAGAGTGCGGGCGCCGCCGCAGGCGCGCCACCGGGACACAGACGTGAGCCAGAACGCGAGCCCGACCCCGTACCTGTCGGTCCTCGTGCCCGCACTCAACGAGCAACGCACCCTCGAGCGGATCCTCGACGCCGTCCTGGCGGTGGATGTGTCGCTCGAGGTGGTGCTCGTCGACGACGGCTCGACCGACCGCACCTGGGAGATCATGCAGGCGCGCGCCGACGGCTCACGGGTGCGCGCGTTCCGCCACGCCCGCAACCAGGGCAAGGGCGCCGCGATCCGCACCGCGCTGGGGGAGGCCCGCGGCGAGGTGGTGGTCATCCAGGACGCCGACCTGGAGTACGACCCCGCGGACTACCCGCGACTGCTCGAGCCGATTCGCAGCGGCAGGGCGCAGGTGGTCTTCGGCAGCCGGGCGTTCAGCAGCCACACCGCGTACTCCTTCTGGTACGTCATGGGCAACCGGCTGGTGACCCTCGCCACCAACCTCCTGTACAACTGCTACCTCTCCGACATGGAGACCGGCTACAAGGTGATGCCCCGCGACGTCGCCCTCTCCCTCGGTCTGCGCGCGCGCGGCTTCGACATGGAGCCCGAGATCACCGCCAAGCTGCTGCGCATGGGCCACCGCGTGTACGAGGTGCCGATCGGCTACGCGGCACGCTCGCGCGAGGAGGGCAAGAAGCTCACCGCGACCGATGGGCTCAAGGCGCTGCGCACCCTTGTCCGCTACCGGCGGTGGCGGCCGCCGGCCGGCGCGGTGACGCCGGCGCCCGGCTCACCGCCCTCCGCCGTCTTCGAGGTCGAGCCCGGGCGGCCGCAGAACGGTTCGGTCGAGACCGCGGTGAGCGCCGGCGTCTCCCCTCCCCACGCCGGCGACTGACCGTGCCATCATGCTCGGCGCCGGGCCGGGCGGGCCCGCGGTTGGAGGGGCGGCGGTGCGCAGGGTGGTCATCACCGGCGGTGCGGGCTTCATCGGGTCGCACCTGTGCGACCGGCTGCTCCACCGTGGGCTCACCGTGGTGTGCCTCGACAACCTGCTGACGGGGAGCGCCGACAACATCGCGCACCTGCTCAGCAACTCGCGCTTCTCGTTCCGCCACTACGACGTCACCGAGTACCTCTACGTCGAGGGCGAGGTCGACGCGATCCTCCACTTCGCGTCGCCCGCATCGCCGATCGACTACGCGCAGATGCCGATCGAGACGCTCAAGGTGGGCACGCTGGGGACCCACAAGGCGCTGGGCCTGGCCAAGGCGAAGAACGCCCGCTTCCTGCTGGCCTCGACCAGCGAGGTGTACGGCGACCCGGAGGTGCACCCGCAGCCCGAGGACTACTGGGGGAACGTCAACCCGGTCGGTCCCCGGGGGGTGTACGACGAGGCCAAGCGCGCCGCCGAGACCTTCGTGATGGCGTATCACAACGCCCACGGCCTCGACACCCGCATCGCCCGCATCTTCAACACGTTCGGGCCGCGGATGCGCCGCAACGACGGGCGCGCGGTGCCCGCCTTCATCGGCCAGGCGCTGGCCGGCGAGCCGATGACCGTGTTCGGCGACGGCTCCCAGACCCGCAGCCTGTGCTACATCGACGACCTCGTGGACGGCCTGGTGCGGCTTCTCTACTCCGACTACCACCTGCCGGTGAACCTGGGCAACCCCAGCGAGATCACCGTCCTCGAGCTCGCCGACATGATCCGCCGGATCACCGCCAGCCCGAGCGCGCCGGTCCACCGGCCGCTGCCCGTCGACGATCCGCGCCGCCGCCGGCCCGACATCTCCACGGCGAAGCGGCTCCTCGACTGGCAGCCGCAGACCAGCCTCGAGGACGGGCTCGGCCGCACCATCGCCTGGTGGACCGAGGGAGGCCCGCACGCCCGGATCGTGGGTCGCGCCACCGGGCGCTGGGAATCCTCGCCGGCGAGGGCGGACGGCGCTCAGCCGGGCATGGTCTCGCCCCCCACCGGAGCCAGCACCTCACCGCTGTAGAACGCGGAGAGGCGCTCGGAGGCGAGGAACACGTACGAGGGTGCGATGTCGTCGGGGTGCGCCGCCTCCTTCATCGGCACCTGCTCGCCGAAGCCGGCGACCCTCTCCTCGGGCATGGTGGAGGGGATGAGCGGCGTCCACACCGGGCCCGGGGCCACCGCGTTGACGCGGATGCGGCGATCGACCAGCGCCTGGGCGAGCGAGTAGGTGAGCGCGTTCACCGCGCCCTTGGTGGCGGCGTAATCGATGAGGGTGCGGTTGCCGCGGAGGCCGTTGATCGAGCTGGTGTTGATGATCGCCGCGCCCCGGGGCAGGTGGGGCAGTGCCTCGCGGGTCATCCAGAAGTAGCTGTAGATGTTGGTCCGGAAGGTCCGGTCCCACTGCTCGGTGCTGATCTCCTCCGGTGACTGGACCGGTGCCTGGTAGGCGATGTTGTTGACCAGGATGTCGAGGTGGCCCAGTCCCTCGACGGTGCGCCGCACCGCGTCGCGGCAGGCGGGCTCGGTGCTGAGGTCGCCGCGGATGAGCAGCGCTCGCCGCCCCGCCGTCTCGATCAGCCGCCCGGTGTGCTCGGCGTCATCGTCCTCGCAGAGGTAGGCGACGGCGACGTCCGCACCCTCCTTGGCGAAGGCCACCGCCACCGCGCGGCCGATGCCGGAGTCGCCGCCGGTGACCAGCGCCACCCGGCCCTCGAGCTGGCCGGTGCCGCGGTAGTCGGCCATCTCGTCGCGGGGGCGAGGACGCATCGCGTCGGTGCGCCCGGGGTACTCCTGCTGCTGCGGGGGGATGCCGGTCTCGTGGTCGCCCATGGCGTGTCTCCGTGGGGTGTGGACCCGGCGACCCTTCGCCGAGGGTACATGCTGATATGGTAGCTATCACGTAAAGTGACCGTCACCTTTCTGGGAGGCCACCCCGCATGGATGCCATCGAGCTGCTCACCCGCGACCACCGCGCCGTCGAGGAGCTCTTCAGCCAGTTCGACGGCGGCGACGACGAGACCAGGAGGACGGCGGCCGAGGGCGTCATCCGCGAGCTCTCGATCCACGCCGCGATCGAGGAGGAGTTCTTCTACCCGATGGTGAAGAAGGAGGTCCCCGAGGCCGCCGACATGGTCGATCACGGGATCGAGGAGCACCAGGAGGCGAAGCAGGTCCTCGCCAAGCTCGACGAGATGATCGACAAGGCCCACACCAAGGCCTACGCGGAGAAGATGCAGCGCCTCGAGAAGCTCATCGGCGACCACGTCGAGGAGGAGGAGAACGAGCTCTTCCCCAAGGTGCGGGAGGCGCTCACCAAGACCCGGCTCAACGAGGTCGGCACCCTGATGAACAAGGCCAAGAAGGCGGCGCCGACCCGCCCGCACCCGAACACCCCCGCCAACCCGCTGGTGCAGGCGACGGCCGGCAAGGCGGCCGCGGTGGTCGACCGGATGCGCGACGCGGTCTCGGGGCGCACCGAGCGCCGCTGACGCCGGGCCGGTCAGGGCAGGGGCGTCGCCGCCGGGTCAGCCGCCGGCGACGCCCTGGCTGAGCGCGGCGCGGTGGGCGGCGAGGTCGCTGTCGACCATCCGCGCCACCAGCTCGGAGAAGCTCACCGTGGTGGTCCAGCCGAGCTTCTGGCGCGCCTTGGTGGCGTCACCGATGAGCAGGTCGACCTCGGCGGGTCGCATGAACTTCTCGTCGGTGACGACGTGGTCGTGCCAGTCGAGCCCGACATGGGCGAATGCGAGCGCGCAGAACTCCTCGACGCTGTGGGTCTCGCCGGTGGCGATGACGTAGTCGTCGGGGGCGTCCTGCTGGAGCATCAGGTGCATCGCCCGCACGTAGTCGCCGGCGAAGCCCCAGTCGCGCTGCGAGGTCATCGTGCCCAGCGAGAGCTGCTTCTGCAGGCCCAGCTTGATCTTCGCCACCGCGTTGG
This sequence comes from Candidatus Dormiibacterota bacterium, assembly GCA_036495095.1. Taxonomy (NCBI): domain Bacteria; kingdom Bacillati; phylum Candidatus Dormiibacterota; species Candidatus Dormiibacterota bacterium. The sequence goes on from DASXNK010000132.1 coordinate 8,037, forward strand.
TGATCTTCCGGGTGACGAACTCGAGGCCGCGCCGCTCCGACTCATGGTTGAACAGGATCCCGCTGCAGGCGTACATGCCGTAGCTCTCGCGGTAGTTCACGGTGATGTAGTGGCCGTACACCTTGGCCACGCCGTACGGCGAGCGGGGATGGAAGGGGGTGGTCTCGGTCTGCGGGGTCTCGCGCACCTTGCCGAACATCTCGCTGCTCGACGCCTGGTAGAAGCGGATGTTGGAGTTCACGGTGCGGATCGCGTCGAGCATGCGGACGACACCGAGGCCGGTGATCTCGCCGGTGAGCGATGCCTGCTTGAAGGAGAGGCCGACGAAGCTGATCGCACCGAGGTTGTAGACCTCGTCGGGCTGGCACGTCTCCAGCGCGGCGATCAGCGAGGACTGGTCGAGCAGGTCGCCCTCGGCGAACTCGATGCCCGGGCAGAGCCGCTCGACCATCGCCAGCCGCGGATTGTTCTGGCCGCGCACCAGGCCGTGCACTGTGTAGCCCTTCTCCAGCAGCAGCTGGGCCAGGTAGGTGCCGTCCTGGCCGGTGATCCCGGTGATGAGAGCGGTGCTCAGCTCGGCTCCTCCACGTTCACGGCCGTCTCCGCGCGCGGCGCCGCATGATACGGGATCAGCGCCGGAGCGGCGACCGGCGTTCCGCCTCGTCGACCAGGGTGGCGATCCCGGCGAGCACCGCCTCCCACCGGTAGCGGCTCTCCACGAAGCGGCGGCCCGAGGCCCCCAGGGCGGCGGCGCGGTCGGGGTCGTCGAGCAGGCCGGCGGCGGCGGCGGCGAGCTCGGCGGGCCCGTGGTAGAGGACCGCCCCCCCGCTGCGCCCGGCCTGGCCGGCGAGCGCCGGCGACGCGCCGTTCAGCAGCGCCGGGCGCCCCACCGCCCAGGCCTCGACGGCGAGCAGCGACTGGCTCTCGAGGAAGCTCGGCACCACCACCGCCGCCGCTCCCGCCACCGCGTCCCAGAGCAGCGACCGCTCCAGCCGGCCGGCGCGCACCACCCCGGGCTGGGCGCCGGCGGCCGCCCCGGCGTCGCCGGCGAGCACCAGGGTGGCGTCCGGGTGGCTGCGACGGAGCAGCGCCAGGGCGGTCAGCAGCTCGTCGATCCCCTTGCCGGTGGCGGCGCGGCCGGCGTGGAGCAGGTAGGCCCCGGTCAGCCCCAGCCGCGCCCGCGCCCGGGCCGGGTCGACGTCCACGGGCGCCTCCAGGCCGACGTTGCCGACCCGCCAGGCCCGCTCCGCGGCCGCGGGATGCGCGGACTCGAGCAGGGTCCGCTCCTCGGGGGTGGCGTAGAGGAAGCCGTCGATCGCGTCGACCAGCCGGGCCACCGAGCGCAGGCCGAGGGGGCGCTCCTCGTGGGCGGCGGGCATCAGCAGCCGGGCGCCGCGGCTGCGCGGGGCGCCCCGCAGCACCGGGTGGTAGAGGTAGGGGAGGAAGAGGGTGGGCGCCGCCGGGGCGGCGGCGAGGGCGCGCACCAGCCCGGGGGCGTAGGGGCCCTGGAGGGCCACCCACAACGCCTCCGGGCGGAGCCGCGGGGGCAGCCGGAAGAGCACCCGGCTGAGCTGGTGGAAGAGGCGGGGAGGGCGACGGATGGCGGTGGGGAAGCGGTGCACGGTCACCGGGCCGTCGCGCCCGGTGCCGGCCGGCTCCCGGTTGCGCCAGCTCACCGCGTCGACGGCGCAGGTGGTGAAGACCTCGACCACCCAGCCGGCGGCGGCGAGGCGCAGCGCCAGCTCGCGGGCCACCCACTCGGCGCCACCCACCACGGCCTCGCCGAAACGCGGGGTGACGATGCGCAGCCGACGCTCGCTCTCCGGCACCGGGGCATTCTGCACTCCCTGGCTCTCTGCGCTCACCCGCAGAACGGAGGGGGACTCAGCTCGCGATGGCGCCGCGGACCAGGTCGTGGCCGGGGGTGTACACCGGGCCGTCGACGTTGGGGGCGCCGCCGAAGGGGTGGAAGCCGCCCCAGCCGTCGACGACGTAGCCGCCGCCGCCCCCGGGGAGGACGGCGATGCCACGGGCGATGTCCCAGTTCGGCCAGTAGGCGCTGCCGCTCAGCGTCGGCGCGCTGCCGAAGGGATGGATGCCGCCCCAGCCGTCGAGGACGTAGCCGCCGGGCCGTCCCTGGGTGCAGGTGCTCACGATCGCGCGGGCGATGTCCCATCTCGGCCAGTAGGCGGTGCCGCCCAGCCCGGGGGCGCTGCCGAAGGGATGGATGCCGCCCCAGCCGTCGAGCACCCAGCCGCCCCGGCCGGAGGGGTCACAGGCGTTCAGGGTGATGGCGCGGGCGATGTCCCAGCGCGGCCAGTAGGCGCTGCCGCTCAGCCCGGGGGCGTTGCCGAAGGGATGGAGGCCGCCCCAGCCGTCGAGCACGTAACCGCCCTGCCCGCCGGGGGCGAGGGCCAGGCCGCGGGCGATGTCCCACCCCGGCCAGTAGGCGGTGCCGGGCAGCCAGGGCGCGCCGCCGACGGGGTGGAGGCCGCCGAACCCGTCGAGCACCTGGCCGCTCTGCCCGCCCGGGGCCATCGCCAGGCCGCGGGCGATGTTCCACCCCGGCCAGGAGGCGGAGGTGGTCATCGGCGGGGAGGAGCCGGGATGGAGGACGCCGTAGCCGTCGACCGCGTACAGCCCGGTGAAGGGCAGGGAGCGGGCGGCGTTGGCCGCGATCTGGGTGCTCGCCTGCACCGGGGTGGCCGCGTTGGGCGCCCCCGAGCCATGGCCGCCGGCGCCGAAGGCCTCGGCGTAGAAGCCGTAGCCGTGACCGGCGAAGCCGTGGAACGTCGCCGAGGTCGCCGCGGTGGTGAGCCACGCCACCCAGTCGCCACCGTCCTGCCGTGACCAGATCCGGTACGAGGTGGCCGGAACGCTGCCGGCGTCGACCCCCCAGGTGACGGCGACGTCGGTGCTGCCCACCGGTCCGGCCGGCGCGGTGACGTGGGCCACCGGGGCGTGGGACACGTTGACATGGCCGCCGATCAGGTCCCACAGCTCGGTGCGGCCGTCGTCGTAGCCGAGCGCCCAGATGCCCGCGCCGCGCAGGTTCGACCGGTTGGCGAGGTCGTACTTGGCGCCGATCGAGGTGACGTCCTCGTAGTACAGCTCCCGCCAGCTGTTGTGGTTGGCGCCGCAGGGGTCGCCGGTCGCGGGCGAGTACCAGGTGGCCCACGGGGTCGCCGCGGTGGCGTCCCACTGCCGGGTGAGCTGCTGGGCGCAGGCGAAGTCGTCGAAGGTGCCGCTGTACGTCTGGGCCTGCGCGGAGCCGCTGTCGGGGGCGTTGGGGATGGGCCCGGCGACGTCCCACTTGTAGCCGTAGTAGGGGATGCCGAGGATGATCTTCGATGCCGGCGCCTTGCTCAGGTACTGCCCCACCAGGGTGGTGTCGTTGTAGGTCCAGCCGTTCAGCGGGGCGTCCGCGGAGGCGTGCTGCGGGGTGTTGTCGAAGTTCATGTCGTAGGCCATCACGAAGATGGCATCGACATTGGGGGCGAGCGCGCCGATGTTGAAGAGCCCACCGTCCCAGCTCGCCGAGCCCGAGTAGGTGTCGATGACCACCTCGCTGCCGCCGATGGCGGCGTGGGTCTGTGCGGTGAGCGCGCCCATGAAGCGGGTGAGGTCCTGGGCGATGGTCGGGTAGGTGGCCGACGCGGCGCCCTCGAAGTCGATGTCGACGCCGTCGAGGCCGCGCTGCCGGGCCAGGGAGACGGCGGTGGAGATCGCGGTCTGGGCGTGGCTGGGGACGCTGACGATGGAGGCGATGGAGGGCTGGTCGAAGCACTTCACCGTCACCAGCACCCGCACCCCGGCGGCGTGCGCCGCGCTCACCAGGTCGGTGAGCTGCTGGCCCTGCCACCCGGTCCAGCCGGCGTCGTTGATGGGATTGCCGTTGCCGTCGAGGGTGACCCCGAAGTACGCGATGGTGGAGAGCCGGGACAGCTGCCACTGCCTCCAGTTCGCCAGGTCCCAGTAGGGCGCGAAGCCGAGCATCTCGCGCGCCGGGCCGCCGACCGCGGCCGGGGTGGCGGTGGTGGCCGCCCGAGTTGTGGTCTGCATCGGCGACATCCGCAGCGCGGTGGCGGGCGCGGCGACGGCGGCGCCGAACTGCCGCTCCTGGAGGGCGTGCACGCCGACCCCGGGGTCGTGCATCCCCGGCGTCGGGGGGGCGCTCTGACCGGTGGCGCGCACCAGCCCGAGCACGGCGGCGGTGAGCACGGCGGTGAGCGCGGTCACGGCGGCGGCCCTGCGAAGACGGGTCGGCGGTGCGGAGACGTGGTGCTTCATGCGGGGACCCAGATGACGAGGACCGGGTGGGGTGGGTGGCGCCGTGCATGGTAGCTGTCCACCGCAGTGCTCACAACCTGTGGCATGGGTTCGTCACACTCCATGCAGGCTGCGGTACACCTCGAGGGTGCGCCGGGCGGTGGCCTCCCAGGTGAAGCCGGCCGCCCACTCCCGGCCCGCGGCGACCCGCTCGGCACGCTCACCGGAGTCGTCGACGAGCCGCCGGGCCGCCGCCGCGAGCGCGGCGGTGTCGCCGTCGTCGACGAGCAGAGCGGCGCTGCCGCCCACCTCGCCGAGCGCGGAGTTGCGGAAGGCCACCGCCGGGGTGCCGCACGCCATCGCCTCGAGCAGGGGCAGGCCGAAGCCCTCGTATCCGGAGGTGAACAGCAGGCATTCGGCGCCGCTGTAGAGCGCCACCAGCTCACCCGCCGGCAGGTGGCCGGTGACCAGGGTGCGCGCGGCGACGCCGGCGCGCGCCGCCGCGGCGGCCACGGCGCCGGCGTAGGCACCCTGGTCGCCGGCCACCACCAGGGTGAGACCCTCGAGCCGCGCCGCCGCCTCCATCAGCAGGTCCACACGCTTGCGCGGGTCGAAGGTGCCGACCGACAGCAGGTACGGCCCCTCCAGCCCCAGCCGGGCGCGCACCGCGTCGACCGCGGCGGCGGGCGCCGGGGCGAAGGCGGCGGCGACGCCGTGGGGCACCACGGTGATCCGGCCGGGGTCGACCCGGGCGAGACGGACGGTGTCCTCGGCGGTGCACTCGCTCACCGCCACCACCGCGTCGGCGTGGCGGAGGAGGCGCAGCGCGGCCAGCCGCTCGCGCCGCATCCAGGGGTAGAGGCGCGGGTAGATGAAGGGGATGAGGTCGTGGACGGTGACCACCACCGGCGCCGCCGAGCGCAGCGGCTGGGCCCACTCCACCGCGTGGTACAGGGTGGGTCGGAGGCGGTGCAGCGCGCGCATCACCAGCAGGTGGTCGGCGACCGGCTGGAGCCGCCGCTTCAGCACCGGGACCGCCGCCGCCCCGGACAGCCCCCACCGCTCCAGCTCCGGGGGCGGCGGCGCGCCGGCGCGGAGGAGCAGCGCGGGGCGCACCCCCAGCCCCACCAGCCCCTCGCAGAGGCCGCGCACGTAGGTGCCGATGCCGCGCACCGAGGACCGGTCCTGGAGCGCCCGCCCGTCGATGACCAGGCGGCTCAGCGCCCCCACCTCGGCCTCGGCCGCGGCGGCGGGGTGACCCCGATCCCGGCGAGCGCGGCCTCGAGCCTCCGGGTGATCGCCACCTCGGAGAAGTCGGCGAGCCGCAGCCGCCCCGCCGCCGCCATGCGGTCGCGCAGCCGCTCGTCGCCGAGCACCCGGCCGACCAGCCCGGCCCACACCAGCGGGTCGCGGCCGCCCACCAGCAGGCCGGCGCCGCCCAGGGTCTCGGGCACCGCCCCGGCGGCGTGGGCGACCACCGGCACCGAGAAGGCCATCGCCTCCAGCAGCGGGATGCAGAAGCCCTCGTGGTCGCTGGCGCAGGCGAAGACGCCGGCGGAGGCGTAGTGGGCGCCGAGCTCGGCGTCGGTCAGCCGCCGCCCGGGGATCTCGACCGCGTCCGCGACCCCGAGCCGCTCGGCGTGGCGGCGCAGCCCGGCGAGGTAGCCCCCGGTGTCGTCGGCGCTGCCCGCCAGCACCAGCCGGGCGTCGGGCACGGCGGTGGCGCGGAGCGCCGCGAGCACCCGGATCAGCTCCTCCTGGCGCTTGTTGGGGGCGATCCTGCCGACGAAGAGCACCACCGGCGGCTGCGCCGGCTGCGACCGCCGCGGGGACAGGCGGCGCAGGTCGACCGGGGGAGGCACCACCGCGTGCCGCCGCGCCCCCGCCGCCAGCGGCGCCTCCAGGTTGTAGGTGGAGTCGCCGATCACCAGGTCGGCGAGCGGCACCAGGCGCCGCAGCTCGCGCTCGCCCCGCTCCAGCCAGTAGACGACCCGGGGGCTGGTGCCCCGGTAGAAGTCCGGCGGTGTGATGTTGTGGTAGACGATCACCCGCCGCGCCGGGGTGCTCTCCACCATCCGGGCGAGCGGGGAGCCGATGGAGAGGTGGTAGAGGAGGGCGTCACCCCGTCCCAGCCGCCCCGGCAGCTCGTCCGCGGGACGGGCCTCGCGTCCGAGGCGTCGGTCGATGAGGTCGGCGTAGATCTCCGAGCGGAAGCCGAGGCGGCGGAGCATCGCGCGCATCCGCAGCACCGCCCCTCCGATGGCGTCGCCGTAGGAGAGCACGGGGAGCAGCTGGTGGACGGCGGCGGCGCTCAGCCGGCCAGCTCCCGCACCGCCGCCTCGAGCCGGCCGAGCACCGCCGGCCAGGAGTAGCGGCGGGTCACGTAGCCGCGGCCGGCGCCGGCCAGGGCGGCGCGCAGCCCGGGGTCGCCGCGGAGGCGGTCGACCACCGCCGCGAACTCCTCGGCCGAGCTCACCCAGACTCCGCCGCCGCTCTCCGCGCAGTGCTCGCGGGTGACCGCGCAGCCGGCGTCGACGATCGCCGGGGTTCCCGACAGCCAGCCCTCCATCAGCACCCGGGAGAAGCTCTCCATCCGCGAGAGCTGGACGCTCGCGAGCGAGGCGGCGAGGGCGTCCAGCATCTCCCCGTGGGCGACGAAGCCGAGGTCGTGCACCAGCGACCCGGCCGCCGCCGGGGGCTGCAGCGGGCCGCCCCCCATCGAGAGCAGGGTGACCGGCCCGCGCCGCGACAGCGCCCGGCCGTAGAGGGTCACGTACTCGAGGACGAGGTGGTAGTTCTTGCCGCGCTCGCGCCGGCCCGCGTAGGCGAGGGCGTCGCCCTCGATGCGGTGGCGGCGGCGGAAGCCTGCGCCGTCGACCCCGGGGCAGGCCTCGAAGCCCTCGCCGACCACGCGGTTCGGGGGCAGCCCGCCGAGCAGCCGGGCGGCGAGGTCGCGCTCCGCCTCGGTGTTGAAGATCAGCCCGGCGGCGCCGCGCAGGGTCGCCTGCACCGGGGCGAAGCGGGCGTAGGCCTCGTCGTGGAGGCAGGGGATGATCAGGCTGCGGTCGGGCCGCACCGCCGCCCCCAGCACCGTGCTGGCGAACAGGTAGGGGGCGAAGAGCAGCGCGTCGACCCGCGGAGCGGTGGCCGCGATCGCCTCCAGCATCGGCTCGCTGAACCCGGTGTTCTCGACCCAGGCGCGCTCGCCGCCCTCGCCGAGGCTGAGCCCGGCGTCGAGCACCGGCTGCTGGCGGGCGGCGAGGGCATGGTCGCGCGGACGGCTCACCCGATGGCGCCGCACCCGCACCCCGGCGACGCTGCTGTCGCCGGCGGGCAGCGCGTCCGCCCAGGTGTGGTGGTCGACGGCGCAGCTGGTGATCACCTCGACCTGGTGGCCGGCGGCGGCGAGCCGCTCGGCGTAGTCGCGGACCTGGGTCTCAGCCCCGCCGAGGATCTCCGGTCCGTAGCGGGGGGTGACGAAGGCGAGCCTCACCCATGGGCCTCGTCGCCGTCCTGGCCGGTCCCGCCGGCCTGCCGCTCGAGCCGCTCGAGCCTCGCCTCCAGGGCGCGGAGCTCCCGGAGGAGGGCGAGGTTGAAGCGGTTCTGGTCGTGGACGGCGGGGTGGATGTACCAGCTCAGCAGCCGGCGCAGGGCACGCTTGCCGAAGACCACGGCGGGCCCCACCACCGGCCGGCTGGAGCGCAGCGGGCGGCTGCTCTCGACGATGGCGAGCGCCTCGGGGGGCTCGCTCTCCTCCTCGACCGTGAAGCCGGCCCGGAGCCGGGCGAGCAGCTCCTCGGGGTACTCGCCGGCGGCCCGGCGCCGGGCGACCTCGGCCTCCACCTCGGCCACCAGGGCGGCCACGTCGACCCGGTCCTCCTGCAGCACAGCGCGGGCAGCCTACCAGAGCGGCAGCGCCGGAGAGAGGCCGCGACCCACCCTCCGGCAGTCCGGAAACCGGCGCGCGGTGCCGCCGTCTGTAACCGAAACCCGTGGCCGCAACCGCCGTCTCCGCGCGGTGACGGCGCAATGCGGTTTCGGTTGCGTCCCGACGAGTGCACGTCCGCCTCTGCTAGGGTCCGCCCCGTCATGCGCGTCCGACGCGTCCTTCTCCACGTTCTTGCCGTCTCTGTCGCAGTGCTGACTCCGGTGCTGCTGGCCCATCAATGGGCGGGCGCGCAGCCGGTTCCCTATGGCACGGTGCTGGTCGCCGGCGCCGACTGGGCGGGTGCGTCTGCGGCGCTCGGTGACCTCAACGTGTACAGCAACGGCGGTGGCAATCAGGACACCGCGCAGACCTACGGCCTCGAGTACGAATGCGTCGAGCTGGCCCAGCGCTGGGCGTCGGTGCGCTTCGGCGCGCAGCCGATCTGGCCGGTCGCCTACGCGTACCAGATGTGGGACGTGGGGCCACGGCTCAGGGTCCCGTGGCAGCAGCTCCCCAACGGAGGCGCGGTCGCCCCGCAGTACGGCGACCTGCTGGTCTTCGGCAGCACCTCCAACTCGCCCGCCGGGCACGTCGCCGTCGTCGCCGCCGCGGCGAGCGACCACGTCGACATCGTCGAGCAGAACTGGGGGCTCTCCAATCCCAGCGGCAGGGCGCGGCTGCCCATCGACGGCACCACGATGCCGGCGCGGCTGGGGATGCCGGTGATCGGCTGGCTGCGCGCCTCGCTGGCACCCCGCGGCCTCAAGGGCGCCGACGGGCCCGGCGGCTTCGCCCTCGACGGCTACGGCGGCGTCCATCCCTGGGGCAGCGCCGCGCCGGTGGCCCAGGCGGTGAGCTGGCCGGGCTGGGACATCGCCCGCGGCGTCGCCGTCCAGCCGGGGGGCACCGGCGGCTACGTGCTCGACGGCTACGGCGGCCTCCACCCATTCGGCAGGGCGCCGGCGGTGGCGGCCTCCGCCTACTGGCCGGGCTGGGACATCGCCCGCGCCGTCGGGCTGCGCCCCGACGGGGTCAGCGGCTACGTGCTCGACGGCTGGGGCGGCCTCCATCCCTTCGGCGGCGCCCCGGCGGTGGCGGCCACCGCCTACTGGCCGAACTGGGACATCGCCCGCTCGATCGCGCTCCGTGCCGACGGGGTCAGCGGCTACGTCCTCGACGGCTGGGGCGGGATCCATCCCTTCGGTGGCGCCCCGGTGATCCGGACCAGCGGGTACTGGCCCAACTGGGACATCGCCCGCGGCCTGGCGCTGCGTCCCGACGGCCGCAGCGGCTGGGTGGTGGACGGTTGGAACGGCATCCACCCGCTCGGCGACGCCCCGCCGGCCTCGTCGACCGCCTACTTCGCGGGCCAGGACATCGCCCGCGGCATCAGCGTCATCGACTCCGGCGGCGGCTACACCCTCACCGCCTGGGGACGGGTGCGCGAGTTCGGCGACGCCCCGCCGGTGAGCCTCTCCGCCAGCTTCGACGATCCCGTCGCCCGGGGGGTGGGCTAGCACCGGTTCGGGGCCCTCGGGGTACCCTCGGCTCGATGACTCGCCGGGTGGCCGCGTTCGACTTCGACGGCACCCTGAGCCGGAGGGACAGCCTGGTGCCGTTCCTGCACCGCCTCTGCGGCGGCCGGGCGCTGGCCCGGGTGGTGCTCACCCGGCTCCCGCTGATCCTCGCCGCCGGCGCCGGGGTGATCTCGCGCGGCCGGGCCAAGGAGGCGCTGCTCCGCGGCCTCGTCGCCGGGCTGCCGCTCGAGCAGGTCCAGCCGGTGGCCGAGGGCTTCGCCCGCCACCTGCTCGGCTCGGGGATGTCGCGCACCGCGCTCGAGCGGCTGGAGTGGCACCGCCGCCGCGGCGACCGGGTGGTGATCGTGTCCGCCTCGCCCGCCCTCTACCTCGCCCCCCTGGGCCGGGCGCTCGGGGTCGACGCGGTGCTCGCCACCGGCCTCGAGATCGATGCCGGCGGGCGGCTGACCGGCCGGCTCAGCGGCGGCAACGTCCGCGGGCCCGCCAAGGTGGCCCGCCTCGAGGACTGGCTCGGCGGCGAGCCCGCCGAGATCTGGGCCTACGGCAACAGCAGCGGCGACCGGCAGCTGCTCGCCCGCGCCGACCACGGGTTCCGCCGGCGGTGGCGGGGCTTCCGGCCCGCCCCCTGACCCGGGGCTCGGCTCAGAGGCTCTCCGAGAAGTGCGGCGCGAGCCGGCGGAAGAGCACCACCCCGATCACCACCACCGCGGCCACGATCAGCAGCGGCACCGCCACCGCCGGGCCGAGGATGGTCTCCGTCCAGGGCACCCGCGGGTCCTGGGTCACCAGGGCGTGGCGGAGGTCCTCGATGATCTGCGCGACCGGGTTGGAGGCCATCAGCCGGACCACGCCGCAGCTCGTCGGGGCGGGCTGGCCGGGCGCGGCGTGGCACAGGAAGCGCGGGCTGAGGGGGAACACCACCGCGGAGCCGTAGAAGATCAGCTGGGTCACGATCTCCCAGATGTGCCCCAGGTCGCGGTAGAAGACGAAGAGCGCGGAGAGGATCAGCGAGATCCCGATCACCAGCGCGTAGAGCTCGAGGAGCAGCGGCACGGCGAGCAGCGAGTGCCAGCCCAGCGACAGCTGGCGCGCCCCGCCCGCGATCAGCACGATCAGCGTCAGGTTGATGGCGAACGTCATCAGCGCGGTCAGGCTCGACGCGATCACCAGGATGGCGCGCGGGAACGACGCCTTGTTGATGAGGTTGCCGTTGACCACGATGGCGTTGACGGCGGTGACCGTGGTCTCGGAGAAGAACGTCCAGATGACGATGCCGACCAGCAGCTGCAGGGTGAAGCGGTCGGACGTCGCCCCCGCGTGCAGCAGCCGGTCGAAGACCGCGTACATGATCGCGAAGACCATCAGCGGCTTGAGCAGCGACCACACGTAGCCGAGCACCGACCCGGTGTACTTCAGCTTGAACTGCGTCATCGCCAGCTCGCGGGTCAGGTTGAGGTGACGCCGCATGCCCCGACCGCCGGACGGCGGCGGGGAGGGGGTGACGAGCGGTTCGGCTGAGGTCGCGGTGGCCATCGCGCGGGGCAGTCTATCGACCCCGGCTGGTACGATGCGGCCCCCCGTGCCCCAGCCAGCCACAGCCGACGTGACCGCAGACGCCGACCTCGACTACCTGGACGAGATCGCCTCCCGGGCCCTCGGCAACCCTCCCTCCCCGGGGGTTCCCGCGGCTCCGCCGGAGCCGCCGCCGGGCGCCGCCGCCGGGTTCATCGGCCGGGCCGCCGCCCACGCGCACATGGGGAGCCACCTCTCCGCGGCCGAGCGGATGCTGCTGTTCAAGCGCGGGGTGCTGCGCATCGCCCACCTCTTCTCCAAGGAGCAGGTGGTCTACAACGACAATGTGCTGAAGGCGCTGCGCGCCCTGGACCGGCGTCTCGCCGCGGTGCCGGGCCTGCTCGCCTCCGCCGAGGCCGACCTCGGCGACCTCGGGGACTCCGTCGACCGGCTCACCCGGGAGATGGCCGAGCTGCGCCGCGCCGTCGACGAGGGCGGGCGCCGGCAGCAGGCGCTCGCCGATGAGCTCGCCGCACTGCGCGCCAGGGTCGACACGCACCAGCCCTGAGCATGCGCATCGCCATCGCCAAGCCCGACTTCGGCGTCGTCGGGGGTTTCGAGAAGGTGATGTCGCGGGTCGAGCGCGAGCTGGTGTCGCGGGGGCACTCGGTGCACTGGATCGGCGTCGAGATGGACGCCACCAGCCCGGTCCCCTACGGCGTCGCGGTGCCGCGGTCACTGCGGCTGCGACTGCCCGCCTTCGTCCGCTACATGGCCGCGATGGAGGCGTTCCAGCGCATCGATGCGAGCGCGTACGACCTGCTGGTCAGCACCCAGCCGCCCTCGTTCGCCACCGGCCACCGCCGCCATCTCTCGCTCTTCTCCCACCACCAGCGGCTCTACTACGACCTCTGCGAGGTGTGGATCGCCGCCGGGTTCGCCGACGCCCGGCTGCAGCGGCACGCCGCCGCGGTGGTGCGCCGCGTCGACCACCGCCATCTCGCCCAGGTGAGCCTGTTCCTGGCGGCGTCCGAGGTGGTCCGCGAGCGGCTGCGCCACTACAACGGGCTGGAGGACAACGTCGGCGTCTACCTCGCCGGCACCGGCCTCCACGAGTCCGTGCTCGCCGCCGCGGCGCAGAGCGGTGCCGGCGCCGGCGAGCACGTGCTGTGCGTGACCCGCCACGAGTTCCCCAAGCGGGCGGAGCTGTTCGTGCACGCGATGGCGTACCTCCCCGAGGTCCGGGCGCGGCTGGTGGGCGGCGGCGGCCGGCTGGGCTTCGCCATCGACCTGGCCCGGCGGCTGACCGTGCCCGGGGTCGACCTCGACGCGGTGGGGGATGCCGAGCTGTGGCTCAACCGGGGGATCCTCCCCGACGGGGTGGCGGCGGCCTCCCCGCTGGTGGGGAACATCGCCTTCCTCGGCCACGTCGACGATGCCGAGCTCGCCCGCCTCTACGCCGGCGCCCTCTGCGTGGTCGCACCCGCCCACCTCGAGGACTACGGGCTCACCGTCATCGAGGCGATGTCGGCGGGCCGCCCGGTGGTGGTCTGCCGCGACGGCGGCGGGGTGTGCCTGCCGGTCGAGGACGGCGTCAACGGCCTCGTGGTCGAGCCCACCGGCCGGGCGGTCGCCGAGGCGGTGGCCCGGCTCCGCGACGACCCCGGGCTGGCCCACGCGATGGGCGAGCGCGCCCGCGAGACCGCCGCCGAGTACACCTGGGACCGCGCCATGCGGCAGATCATGGACGGCGTCGAGAGGCTCTGCGGATGAGGGTCGCGGTGGTCGCCCCCAGCCCCGTGCCCTTCACCCCCGGTGGCGCCGAGCGGGTGTGGAACGGCCTCGTCCGGGCGATCAACGAGAGCCCCGGCCACGTCGCCGAGCTGATCAAGCTGCCGGTGCGGGAGCACACCCTCGCCGGCCTGGTGGCGGGCTACGACGCCTTCGCCCGCCTCGATCTCGGCCACTTCGACATGGTGGTGACCGGCAAGTACCCGGCGTGGATGGTCGCCCACCCCAACCACGCCGTGTACCTGCTCCACCGGCTGCGCGGCCTCTACGACACCTATCACCTCACCGGGATGCCCGAGCGTGTCGACCTGCTCGACCCCGAGCTCGGCGGCCTGCAGCAGCTGATGCGCCGCCGCCGGGGCAGGGCGGCGGCGCTGGAGCTGATCGCCCGGCTCGCCGGGACGGTGCAGCGCCGCGGCGCCGACCACCCCGCCCTGGCCCTGCCCGGGCCCTTCGCCCGCGAGGTCGTCCACTTCCTCGACGGCGCCGCCTTCGAGGGGGTGCGGCGCCACCTGGCGATCTCGCGCACCGTCGCCGCCCGCCCCGACTACTTCCCGGCGGGCGCCGCCGTCGAGGTCGTCCACCCGCCCTCGGATCTGGGAGGGGCTCGGTGTGGGGGGTTCGACCACCTGTTCACCGCCAGCCGGATCGAGCCGCCGAAGCGCATCGACCTGCTGATCGAGGCGATGCGCCACGTGCCCCAGCGGGTCGAGCTGCTGATCGCCGGCGGCGGCCCCGACCTGGAGCGCTGCCGGGCCCTCGCCGCCCCCGACCCGCGGGTGCGCCTGCTCGGCCCGGTTGACCCCGGGCGGCTGCGCCACCTCTACGCCGACGCCCTGGCGGTGCCCTTCGTGCCCCGCGACGAGGACCTCGGGCTGATCACCCTCGAGGCGATGGCCTGCGCCAAGCCGGTGGTCACCTGCGACGACTCCGGCGGCCCCACCGAGCTGGTCGTGGACGGCCTCACCGGCCGGGTGGTGCCGGCCACCGCCGAGGCGCTCGGCGAGGCGCTGAGCGGCCTCTGCGCCGCCCCCGCGCTGGCCCGGCGGATGGGCGCGTCGGGACGGCTGCGGGCCCGCGCGGTGTCCTGGGAGGCGGTGGTCGAGAGGCTGCTCGCCCCGCCGCCGCCGCAGCCCACCGTGGGGGTGGCGCGCTCCGGCCGGCCCCGGGTGGTGGCGCTCTCCACCTTCGCGGTGCACCCCCGCCGCGGCGGCGGCCAGCTGCGCGCCCTCCAGCTGCTCGCCGCGCTCGGCCGGTCCTGCGACGTCGAGCTGCTCAGCCTGGTGCCCCACGGCGAGGCGATGCGCCGCATCGAGCTGGCCACCGGGCTGACCGAGACGGTGATCCCGAAGTCGGCGGAGCACGAGGCCCGCGAGCAGGAGATCGCCGCCGAGGTGGGGCTGCCGGTCACCGACATCGTCGCCGCGTCGCTGATCACCCGCACCCCGGAGTACCTCGACCGGCTGCGCGCCGCCGCCGCCGGCGCCGGGGCGGCGGTGCTGGTGCACCCCTACCTGCAGCCCGCGCTGGCGGCGGTGGCGGCGGGGCTGCCGGTGATCCACGACGCCCAGGACGCCGCCTTCCTGCTCAAGGCCGCGGTGCTGCCCGCCACCGAGACCGGGGCGCGGCTGCTGGCGGAGACCCGGGCGGTCGAGGGCGCGGTGGTGCGTGGCGCCGCCCTGGTCGCGGCCTGCTCGGAGGACGACGCCCGCGCCCTGCGCGAGGAGTACGGCGGCGACGCGCGCTTCGCGGTGGTGCCCAACGGCGTCGACGGCGGCGCCACCTCCTTCGTCGGCGGCGAGCGCCGCCGGCGCCGGCGGCGGCGCTGGCTGGAGGCGATCGCCGGCACCCTCGAGGGCGCCACTCCCTCCGGCTCGGCGCTCTTCATGGGCAGCTGGCATCCGCCGAACATCGAGGCCGCCCGCCGGGTGGTGGCGATCGCCGCCGGCCTGCCCGAGGTGATCTTCCTGATGGTGGGTGGCCACTGCGCGGCCCTCGACGGCGAGAAGCTGCCCGGCAACGTGGTGCTCTGCGGCGAGCTGCCCGACGCGCTGAAGCGCAGCCTGCTCTGGACCGCCGACCTCGGCCTCAACCCCATGCTCAGCGGCTCCGGCACCAACCTCAAGCTGGTCGAGTACTTCGCCGCCGGCCTGCCCGTCGTGTCCACCCCGCTGGGCACCCGCGGGGTCGACGCCCGCCCCGGCGAGCACCTCTGGACGGCGTCCGCGGAGGGCTTCGCCGCCGCCGTCGCCGCCGCGCTGCGGAGCCCGGAGGAGGCGGAGGGGATGGCGCTGCGGGCCCGCCGGCTGGTCGACGAGGAGCTCGACTGGGAGGTGATCGGCGCCCGGTTCCGGGACGCCGTGGTCGCGGTGCTTGCGTAGACTCCGGCCTCGATGGGTGCCGCCGAGCTCGCCGACCGCCTCCGTGCCGTCATCCGCGACGTCCCGGACTTCCCCCGCGAGGGGGTCGTCTTCAAGGACGTCACCACCCTGCTCGGCGACGCCGCCGCGTTCCGCGCGGCCATCGACGGGCTGGTGGAGGCGCACGCCGGCCAGTCGATCGACCTGGTGGTCGGGGTCGAGTCGCGAGGCTTCATCCTCGGCGGTGCGGTCGCCTACCAGCTCGGCGCCGGTTTCGTCCCGGTGCGCAAGCCGGGGAAGCTGCCCTCCGAGCGGATCAGCGTCAGCTACACCCTCGAGTACGGCGAGAGCGTGCTCGAGATCCACACCGACGCCATCCGGCCCGGACAGCGGGTGCTGGTGGTCGACGACCTGCTCGCCACCGGCGGCACCGCTGCGGCCACGGTGGAGCTGGTCGAGCGGCTCGGCGGCGTCATCGTCGGGGTTGCCTTCCTCATCGAGCTGGGGTTCCTCGACGGCGCGCGCGCCCTCGGTGACCTGCCCCGGGTGGCGCTGGTGCGCTTCTAGTCGCGCGTGAAGTTCTTCAGGAGGATCCGATGACCACCATGGCCCACGACGTCGCCGATCTGGCACTGGCGCAGGAGGGCCAGCGGCTCATCGACTGGGCTGCCAAGGAGATGCCGGTGCTCGCGCTCATCCGCGAGCGCTTCGCGGTCGAGCGTCCCCTCGACGGCCTCCGCATCGCCGGCTGCCTGCACATCACCACCGAGACCGCCAACCTCGCCATCACCCTCAAGGCCGGTGGCGCCGAGGTGCGGCTCTGCGCCAGCAACCCGCTGTCCACCCAGGACCCGGTGGCGGCGGCGCTGGTGGCGATGCACGACATCCCCACCTTCGCGGTCAAGGGCGAGGACTCGGCGCGCTACTACGACCACATCCGCGCCGTGCTCGAGCTCGAGCCCCACCTCACCATGGACGACGGCGCCGACCTGGTCAGCCAGCTCCACAAGGACCGGGAGGACCTTCTCCCCGGGGTCCTCGCCGGCACCGAGGAGACCACCACCGGGGTGATCCGCCTCCGCGCCATGGCCAAGGCGGGGGCGCTGCGCTTCCCGATCGTGGCGGTCAACGAGGCCGACACCAAGCACATGTTCGACAACCGCTACGGCACCGGACAGAGCACCCTCGACGGCATCATCCGGGCCACCAACCTGCTGCTCGCCGGCAAGACCTTCGTGATCTGCGGCTACGGGTGGTGCGGGCGCGGGCTGGCGATGCGGGCCTCCGGACACGGCGCCCACGTGATCGTCACCGAGGTGAACCCGCTGCGCGCCCTCGAGGCGGTGATGGACGGCTACCGGGTGATGACCCTGGAGCAGGCGGCCCCCACCGCCGACCTGATCGTGACCGTCACCGGGGACCTCAACGTGGTCGACCGCCGCCACCTCGAGGTGATGAAGGACGGGGCGATCATCGCCAACAGCGGCCACTTCAACGACGAGATCAACCTCGCGGCGCTCGACGACATGTCGACCGCGGTGACCCATCCCCGGCCGTTCGTCGCCGCCCACCGGCTCGGCGACGGCCGGGTGCTGCACGTGCTCGCCGAGGGCCGGCTGGTCAACCTGTCCGCCGCCGAGGGGCACCCCGCGGCGGTGATGGACATGTCCTTCGCCAACCAGGCCCTCTGCGCCGAGTTCGTGGCCCGCAACCACGCCTCGCTGGTTCCGGACGTGTACGACGTGCCCGACGACATCGATCGCGAGATCGCCCGCCTCAAGCTGAGGAGCATGGGCGTGACCATCGACACCCTGACCCCCGAGCAGGAGCGCTACCTGGCGAGCTGGGAGTCCGGCACCACCTGAGGTCGCGACGCCTGGGGCACGACCGGGAACCGGAACCAGCCGGCCGCTGGTGTGGTCGTGTCCCAGGGGGCGATCCGCACCACCGGCGGGGTCGCGTGGAGGAGGGCGCAGTCCGCGGGGCTCAGCACCAGCCGGGACGGCGAGCGCGACTGCAGGACGATGGCCAGTGAGGGCGTCGCCCACATCCCGGTGGCGGTCCCGTACCTCTCGACCAGCTCGGGGGGGACGCAGGTGGTGCTCTGCGCCGACAGGCGGCCGCGGAGGTCGTCGACCTGCCCCCGCCAGCCCAGGCTGAGGCTGATCACCACCACGGCGAAGCCGACGCCGGCCCCCGCCGTCAGCCAGGACCGCAGCGGGCGATCCGGCCGGGTGCGGGCGGGTGCCGCGTCGAGGGCCGCCATCAGCAGCAGCGGGCACTCGAACAGCATGGCGAGGTCGCGGTAGTCCAGCATCCCCGCCCAGCCGGTGGGCGACTGCGCCCAGGTGAGCAGGACCACGCCGGCCACGGTGACGCCGGCGATCTGCAGGCCCGCGATCACCAGCCGCCGGCGCGGGGTGCGGGTGAGCCCGGGCCACCACCGGCTCGCCAGCAGCGTGGCGCCGGCCAACCAGGTGGCGACCACCGCGATGAACGGACGCCACGCCGCCGACGACCGGAAGACCGTGCTCAGCACCTCGACGCTGACGGTGTGCGCGGATCCCGCGTAGTCGATGGGGAGGGCGCGATACCGGAGCGGGATGAGGACGAGCAGACCGGCGCCGAAGGCGAGCAGGCGGAGCCGGTTCCGGGGGTTGCGCAGAGCTCGGGCCAGGGCGACCAGCCCGACGAGGGCGAACGCCGCGGCCGACAGCGCCGACTCGTAGAAGGCGAAGGCTGCGGCCCCGGCCCCGACGACCGCCGCGACGGTCTCGAGGTCCAGCAGCACCGCGACCAGCAGCGGCCAGCTCACCAGGGCGACGATCATGCTCTCGCTCACCTGGAAGAGCGCCCCGGGGAGGGCGACCAGCCCCAGGCCGAGCGCCACCCAGACCATCAGGTCGGGGGCGCGGCGGCGCACCAGCAGCCAGCAGAGCAGCGCGACCACCACCGGCACCGCGGCGTAGGCGACGCAGAACGCCAGGCGCAGCCAGCGCAGGTCGTCGGTGACGTGGGCGAGAGCCAGCACCGGGAACTGGACGAGGCGGGCGGCGTGGCGGTCGTAGGGCGTGAAGGGCTGCCGCCACTGGAGGATGTTGTAGAGGTAGTAGCCGCCGTCGTAGGACAGCGCGGCTCCGGCCCGCGCCGAGAACGCCGCCGCGAGCGCGGTGCAGACGACGAAGACGCCACCGCCGGCGCGGATCCGGCGCGACCGGCGAACACCCTCCATCGCGGGGGAATCCTAGCCTCCGGGCGGCGCGTCGATGGCCAGCCAGAGGGCGACCTCGCCGCCGACCTGCGGCGGCCGGCCGAGCAGCGAGGTCATCACCGCGGTCATCAGGTCGCCGTGGCTCATCGGCCCGACCACGACGTCGCGAACCCCCCAGGCGCGCAGCTCGGCGGCCACCCGCCGGCGCAGGTCGGGGTCGAGCGGCGGGGCGCTGCCCTCCGCCCAGATCCGTTCCATCAGCGCGGAGGTCGTCGAGGGCGCCGGGCCGTAGAGGCGGGTGCGGCCCGGTCCCGGGCCCTGGTAGTAGCCCTCGGGCATCCGGAAGCGCATGTCGCCGAGGGCCTGCCAGACCATCGCCTCGGTGGGCACCGCCCGCCGTGAGAAGGGCGCGACCAGCACCACGTCGCCCTCGGGGATCCGGCGCACCCCCGCGCCGGTGAAGAAGGCCGGCGTCGACACCGTCGCGCTGGGGAAGGGGGTGCTCGGCAGCAGGGTGACGGCCACCGCGGTCAGCAGCGCCGCCGCCGCGAGGGTGGGGCGCGCCGGCCCGCGCAGCCGCAGGTCGGAGAGGAAGACGGCGAGCAGCACCGCGGCGGCGAGGAAGGCGTAGAGCATGATCCGGCCGGGCAGGAGGTTCTCGAGGACCGGCAGGTGGGCGAGGACGAGCCCGGGCAGGGGCAGATGGGTGTGGTGCCCGCCGATGTGCAGGGTCGGGCCCAGCGAGAGGAGCACCAGGATCGCGCCGGCGCCCGCCGCCGCCCGCACCAGGGTCTCGCGACGGTGGCGCGCCACCGTGATCGCCAGCACCGCGAGCAGGGGGAGTCCCAGGTAGCCGGTCTGCTCCGAACCGTTGCCGGTGAAGTGGCGGGCGATCGCCAGTGCCCGGCCGGGGGCGAGCCGCTGGGAGTCGCCGGGGAGGACCAGGTTGAGCAGGTCGGTCTCGTACACCCCGGGGACGGCGTCGACCCCGCGCAGCCGTCCGGGCCCCAGGAACTGCACCGCGAGCGCCCAGTCGGCGAGCGCGGCGAACACCGCGGCGGCGGCGCCGAGGGCCACCAGCAGGCGGGGCAGGGTGTCGCCGATGCGGTCGCGGTGGAGCACCGCGAGCACCCCCAGCACCGCGAGCGCGGCGATCGCCTCCGTGGCCAGCAGCTCCTCGGCGACGAAGAGCTGGGCGGTCGCGAGCAGCCCCATGGAGGCGCCGGCGACCGGAGCCGGCCAGCGCCGCCGCACCACCACCTCGTGGAGGAGGATGAGCAGCAGCGGCGGGGTCGGGACCATGACCAGGTCGAGATGCCCCGGGGCGTGGGCCAGCATGTACGGGGAGAAGCCGTAGAGCAGGCCGCCGGCGAGCGCCGCCACCCGGCCCGGCCCGAGCCGGCGGATCGCCAGGTACGCGCACCAGCCGCTCAGCCCCAGCGCCAGGGTGACCATGGCGTTGTAGGCGACCACCGGGCCTGCGGCGGCGGTGAGCGGCGAGGCGGCGAGGGCGGTGAGCGGCTGGGACGAGTTCCACATCAGGTTCACCCCCCCGGGGTGGCCGATGTGGTCGGTGAGCAGCGGGTTGTGGCCGTGGGCCAGCGCCCAGGGCAGCCAGCGCAGGAACCACATCGACTGCTCGGCGTCGCCGTGCCCGCCGATCACCCGGTGGGCGGGGTCGCCCCAGGCGGGGAGGAAGAGGAGCCCCGCGAGGCCCGCCAGCAGGACGAGCGCGCCGAGGCCGGCGGCCGCCTCGCGCGCCCTGCGGGCATGGCGGGGCGGGGCGGGGGCGGCGGTCTCGACGGCCATCGGCGGGGATGATGACGGGGGTCACATGTGGGTCGCACGGGCGGCGGCAGGGTGAGGCTCCCGTAGAATCCGGTCGGGGGGGCGCGCGCAGCTGTGAGCCGGTACCGGCTCGGCGCGCCCGGAGGAGCTCAGGTGATCGACGACGCGGTCCTGCGGACCACCCTCGACCGCGCCCTGCGCCGTGGCGGCGACTTCGCGGACGTCTTCGTCGAGCAGCGCCGGAGCACCTCCATCGCCATGGAGGACAGCCGCATCGAGCGGGTCCAGGCGGGGACCGAGCAGGGCGCCGGGATCCGCGTCGTCTGCGGGCTCAGCACCGCCTTCGCCTACACCGACGAGCTCACCGAGGCCGGGCTGCTCCGCGCCGCGGAGACCGCCGCCGCCGCGGCCAGGGGAGGGGCCGACGGCGCCTCCATCGACCTCCGCGAGCGCCGGGTCGGCGAGCAGGTGGTGGCGATCCCCCCCGACGGCGTCGACATGGGCCGCAAGGTCGAGCTGCTCCGCGCCGCCGACGCCGCCGCCCGCGAGGAGAGCGCCGCGGTGCGCCAGGTGACCGCCACCTACGCCGAGGGCATCCAGTCGATCATCGTCGCCAACAGCGACGGCACCCTCGCCCGCGATCGCCGCACCCGGGTGCGCGCCTTCGTGCAGGCGGTGGCGGCCCGCGGCGGCGAGGTCCAGAGCGGCTACGAGGCCCCCGGCCGCGCCACCGGCTTCGAGCTCTTCGACCAGCCGGTCCTCACCGACGCCGCCCGCGAGGCGGCGCGCCGCGCCACCCTGCTGCTCGACGCCGAGCCGGCGCCGTCGGGGACGATGACCGTGGTGATCGGCAACGACTTCGGCGGCGTGCTCTTCCACGAGGCCAGCGGCCACGGGCTCGAGGCCGACCACATCGCGAAGCGGGCCTCGGTGTTCGCCGGTCAGATGGGCCAGCTGGTGGCCTCGCCGCTGGTGACCGCGGTCGACGACGGCACCCTGGAGGGGGCCTGGGGCACCCTGCGGATCGACGACGAGGGCATCCCCACCCAGCGCAACGTGCTCATCGAGGAGGGGGTGCTCACCGGGTACATGTTCGACCGGCTCCGCGCCCGCCAGGACGGCCGCCCCTCCACCGGCAACGGCCGGCGGCAGTCGTACCAGCACATCCCGATGCCGCGGATGACCAACACCTACATCCTCCCCGGCGAGTCCACCGTCGAGGACCTGATCGCCTCGACCCCGCACGGCCTCTACGCCAAGCGGCTCGGCTCCGGGCAGGTGAACACGGTCACCGGCGACTTCGTCTTCGCGGTCACCGAGGGCTACCTGATCGAGAACGGGCGGATCACCCGCCCGGTGCGCGGCGCCACCATCATCGGCAACGGCCCGGCGGCGCTCCGCAAGGTCGACATGGTCGCCGACGACTGCGGCCTCGCCCCCGGCACCTGCGGCAAGGAGGGGCAGGCGGTGCCGGTGAGCGTCGGCCAGCCCCACCTGCGCATCTCCGAGCTGACCGTCGGCGGCACCCGCGTCGCCGGGGTGCAGCTGTGAGCGGCGCCCCGGGTCTGCGCTTCGCCGAGGCCGCCGGGCGGATCCTCGACGGCGCCGTCAGCGGCGGCGCCGGCGACGCCGAGGCCTACGTGCACCACGGCGCCGAGCTCACGGTGAAGGCGTTCGGCGGCGAGGTGGAGTCGTTGACCTCGGCGGAGTCGCGGGGGATCGGCCTCCGGGTGTTCGCCGACTCGCGGATGGGCTTCGCCTACACCTCCGACCTCTCCGAGGAGGGGCTGCGCCGGCTCGTCGACACCGCGCTGGCCGCCTGCCGGGTCAACGAGCCCGACGAGCACGCCGGGCTGCCCGACGCCGTCCCCAACGGCGACCTCGACCTCGTCGCCGCCGACTTCGACGCGCTCTCGGTCGAGGAGCGGGTCGCGATGGCGCTCGAGCTGGAGCGGCTGGCCACCACCGCCGTGCCCGAGGTGCGGCGCGCCAGCGGCGCCGTCTACGCCGACGAGCGCGGCCGCAACGAGCTGTACACCACCCGTGGGGTCGCCGCCGCCTTCGAGGCCACCGTCGCCTACGGCTACGTCGAGACCATCGCCGAGCGTGGTGAGGAGATGCAGGCGGGGATGTCCTTCACCTACGGCCGCTCCGCGAGCGCCCTGGACCTCGCCGCCTGCGGCCGCGAGGCGGCGGAGCGCGCCGCCGGGCTGCTCGGCGCCGACCGGCTCCCCAGCCGCACCGTCCCGGTGATCTTCGAGCCCTGGGCGGCGGCCTCGCTGGTCGGCACCCTGGCCTCGAGCATCTCCGCCGAGGCGGTGCAGAAGGGCCGCTCGCTGCTCGCCGGACGGATCGGCGAGGCGGTGGCGGCCAGCTGCGTCACCCTGGTCGACGACGGCCGGCTCCGCGAGGGCCTCGCCTCCCGGCCCTGGGACGCCGAGGGCGTGCCCACCCAGCGCACCGAGGTGATCGGCGACGGGGTGCTCCGCTCCTACCTCCACAACAGCTACACGGCGCGCCGGGACGGCACCGCCCGCTCCACCGGCAACGCCGCCCGCGGCTCCTACCGGAGCACCCCCGAGCTCGGCCCCACCAACCTGGTGCTGCTCCCCGGCACCGCCGGCCCCGAGGAGCTGATGGCGCGGATGGGCGACGGCATCCTGGTCACCGACGTGCACGGCCTCCACACCGTCAACCCGGTGACCGGCGAGTTCTCGCTCGGCATCGGCGGCTTCGCCGTCGAGGGCGGGGTTCGGGGCGCCCCGATCCGCGAGATGACCGTGGCCGGCACCCTGCTCGACCTTCTCGGCGCCGTCGAGGCGGTGGGCTCCGACCTCCGCTTCACCTTCGGTCCCGGCTTCGTGGGTGCGCCGTCGGTGCTGGTGCGCAGCCTGCCGGTGTCCGGGGCGTAGCCACGGCCGCGCGCGACGCCGTCCGGCGGCTGGCGGTCGCCAGCGGGGCCGCCCCCTCCCTCCGCCGGCTGCGTGATCGCGCCGTCGACCTGCTCGTCCCGGGCCGGCTGGATCGGGACGACCCCGCCAAGGCGCGCAACGACCTCGACGGTGACCTGCTCCGGCGCCTGCTCTCGTTCAGCCTTCGCGCCGACGCCGACTGCATCGACGTCGGCGCCCACCACGGCGACGTCCTCGCCGACATCGTCCGGGTCGCACCCGGGGGCCACCACCTCGCCTACGAGCCGCTGCCCCACCTCCACGCCCTGCTGGTGCAGCGCTTCCCCGGCGTCGACATCCGCCGCGCGGCCCTCTCCGACCGCGACGGCG